>JANPLJ010001193.1:0-1573 GCA_031426475.1 Pirellulaceae bacterium
CAATGGGCATCTTATAAATCATTTGAAGGTCCGGATTATCACACATTTTGTTCGTGTCGTCGATGGAACAGATGCGAGCATCCGCAAGAGCCTGAAGCGTAAGCGAAGGACCGTATGAATCGCATTTTTGCGGAATCGAGGCCAAATTGATCGCATTCGCTTGATTTCCAGATCGTCGCTTACGCTTCCGGCTCGTTCTCTATCCTGCAGTGATAGCCTACTAACCGTGACTGCTGGGATAGGTTAAATTGCTAAGGCTATGGCAACCAAGAACGACATAAAATATTTGGTATTCGACTGCGAAAGCGTAGCGGACGGGGGTGCGGTTGCGAAGACTCGCTATCCGGGTTCAGGAATGTCGCCGGCCGAATCGATTGCCCAGTTTCGCCAAGATCTCCTGCTCGAAAGCGGACGCGACTTTATTCCCTATACCTATCACATTCCCGTCGCCGTGGTCGTCGCAAAAGTCCGGGCCGATCTTAGTCTGGCCGAAATCGTTTCGTTGGATCAACCGGAATATCGGCCGCATGTCATTGCCAAACATTTCTGGGTCGGCTGGGAAAAATACGGGCGGCCGACGTTCGTAACCTTCAATGGTCGTTCATTCGACATTCCATTGATGGAGCTTGCGGCCTATCGATATGGAATCGGTATCCCAAGCTGGTTCAATTTGACAGGGCCGTCCTACCAACAGCAACGCAACCGATATAACTTGAACTCGCATATCGACCTTCATGAATTGCTGACGAATTTTGGAAGCACCTGGTTTCGCGGCGGTTTGAATCTGGCAGCCTATCTGATCAACAAGCCCGGCAAGATGGACGTCCAAGGTGACATGGTCCAGTCGCTGTACGAGGAAGGTAAAGTTGCCGAGATCAACGAGTACTGCCGCTGCGATGTGCTCGACACGTATTTTGTCTTCCTTCGAACGAGCGTCTTGATGGGAACCATTTCTCTCGCCAAAGAAAAAGAGTTGGTCGCACAAGCGAAAACGATGCTGACTCAATCAGTCGACGATCATCCCGCCTACGGACAGTATCTCGATAAATGGCAGGAGTGGCACGACCCGTGGGAGTGAAAGGTTCATACGAGTCACATGGCATTTAGGCGAGCAACGGGCATATCTGTTCTTGAGAAGAATATTCGATCCCGCAGCAATTGAGTTCAATTCGATTGTAAACGCAAAGCTCGACCGTTGTTTTGAGCACTAAACGTCTCGTGCAGTGGAGAACGATTGAGCTAGGACGGGCCTCGTCTCATCCTAAACATACGACTTATCGCTCCCTTCTCCCCGGTAGTCGGGGGTGAAGGGCCGGGGATGAGGGGGCTTTGTTTCCAAGCGATTCGGCCCCTCCCCCCAGCCCGCTCTCCCTAGCAGTTCCACCAATGGCATAGCCAGTGGCACTCACGTTTACCTGATTGACAATGCACTAGCGCATTCACTTCTTTTTATTATTCTTCGCTTTCTTAGAAGCGCCTTCGCCAATCTTTCGATTGGGATCCATCTTGGCTAGATCTTCTGGCGTTGGGCTGCCTCCGAATTGCTTGTAGTAGAGTTCTTGGAATGGATTGA
>JANPLJ010001194.1:0-2107 GCA_031426475.1 Pirellulaceae bacterium
TCCAACTGATTGGCGACCCCGACCTTGACACCTGATAATCCAGGTTGAACGACGAGGTTATCGGCAGAATCATACCCGAAAACTTGCTCACGACTGCGACCATCCAACTGGGCGACCAGGCGATGAGCGGCGTCGTAGCGATACTCGGTCTTGCCAGAACGTGAATCTTCGACTCGTTGGAGATTGCCCGCAGCCGAATAGTCATAGATTCGCCACCAATCGCCTTCGGCGAGTCCGCCAACATACTGCGATTGCAACTGTCCACGGTCATCGAAGACCATCCACTGCTTGACACCGTTGCTCGACTCCATCGCAAACCGACCGAGCGTGTCGCGGCGAAGGAAATGCTTCTTGCCGGTCGGATCGGAAAGCTGCACAGCGCCGTCGGCGAGCTGTTCGTATTCGATGGCAAATCGTTTGAGAATTTCGACGCGATCGAGATTCGCGGATGGCGACTTGCGTTCCACGCCGCGTCCGTTGATTAAGTCGGCGATCAATCGGCCGGCGGGAGAGTACTTGCGAGCTAGCTGGCAAGTCCCGTCGCTGGCGAGGACCACGCGTGCCCGTTGATCATGTTTGAAGTCGATACGCGGGCCATCTTTGAGTTCGATCGCCGCATGGGTATCGTAAGGTCCAGGCTCCAGCTTCAAGAGACAATCGCCATTGCGATCGTATTTCTCGATCAGTCCACCACTGGTGTTGTAAACGTAGCGTTCGCGAAGTTGCCCGCCTCGATGTACAGCCGTCAAACGATCGCAGGCATCTAAGTCGTAAATGGTTTCGGTACCGCCACCATCCTTTACCTGAGTGATCGCTTCGCGAAGATTGTATTTGTATTCAACCGAACTACCGTTCGGGCTGCGTACTTCCTCTAGAAGATTCCATGACGTATATCGATAGCTCCAGCGAGAGCCGTCTTCGTCGATACGACTTGTCATGTTTCCATTCGGATCAAACGCTTGTACCGACTGCTTCTTCGTCGCGATAAATCGCTGTTGGATCGCGCGACCGAGTGGGTCGTAGTCGTGCTCGGGCTTGATAAATCGTTCGGTAGGTTTCTTGAGTTTGGAGGATGCCGCCGCAAGCGTTCCGGTTTGAGCGGTCAATACGTCCGTCTGTTTTTGACTGGCGACCGATTCGTCACCCGCGATCCAGCCCTCGGGCGAAGCTGGCAATTGATAAGCCAAACCGTTGGGACGATGAGGTTGAAGGTTGAACGGGAGCAACCACTGTCCCGACGCATCTACGCGACCGAGACTTCCACCTGCTTCATCGTAAATATAAGTCGTCACGTCGCCGTTGGGATCGATTTGTTGCGCTACACTACCTGAATCATCAAGTTCAAAAATTGTCACACCACCGGTGGCATCGATGATTTTTGTCAGGGCACCCGATTGACTGTAGTGGTATTCCGTTTCGGCACCATCAGCAAACGTGGCGATTGTGTAGAAATCCTCGGGAAAATATTCGAGCCGAACATCATAAAGCCCATCTTGGCCGAAGGTATGAACACAGCAGCCTGAATCATCGTAATCATAGTGATAAGCATATCCGTTGCGATCGATCTTCTGGGTCATTCGACGATCGGAGTCGTATTTATAACGAGCAGGGTTTCCCAAAGCATCGGTCCACTGGGTGAGGCATCCCGCACGATCATATTCGTATGCCCCGATCGATTGCTTTTCGTGGTCATGAACGAGCGTCACTTCGCGAATGCGGCCCTGCGAATCGAGTTCGAAATCGAGAGCCGAACCGTCATCTAGGCGACCACCTGTCATTCGACTTCGCTCGTCATATGTAATCTGTATGGATCCCGTCGACGTTCGGATCTCCAAAAGCTGACATGCACCGCGCCGCGGATTCGAAAAAACCAATGTCGGCGAATATGGAGCGGACAATTGCCAAGTGGCATCCGGAGAACCGGTGAGCAAGAATCCGTCGAATTCCGATTGGTAAACTTTGGCTTCCATCGTCATGGATGGAACGTCGACGATTGACTCAGGAAGTGGCAATTCAGCTACGTCGCCGTCGGGCAATCGATATTCAACTCGATCGGCATGAAACCGAAGCTCGTGCTGCCAAAGATGTCGAAAGCCAAATCCTATCG
>JANPLJ010001195.1:0-3789 GCA_031426475.1 Pirellulaceae bacterium
ACCATTTTACGGCCACGCGGCATGTGGTTCGCATAATACATTGCAAAACGTAGGACGGCTCGCAAATTGGCGATCCTTTCCTTAGATAACATTCAAATAAGAGGCCATCGATGATTCATGAGGTAAGCGGAGATATTTTACTATCGAATGCACAAGCGATTGCGCACGGTGTGGCCCCAAACGACCACTTTGACTCGGGTTTAGCATTAGCATTGCGAGAGAAATGGCCTTCGATGGCTAAGGACTTTAGACACTATGCTCACCAGTCTCATCCAAAGCCTGGCGAGATTTGGATGTGGGGAGGAGTTGGTGGCGCTCGCATCTTCAATCTCATGACGCAAGAAGGCGATCATGCGCATGGCTCACGACCAGGAAAAGCGAACCTCGCGAATGTCAATCATTGTTTACGACGGCTTCGACATGCTATCGAAAAGGAGAAGATCGCCAGCGTCGCTTTGCCAGCACTCGCAACCGGAGTTGGCGGTCTGTCATGGAACGACGTGAAACCATTGATCGAGCAAAATCTCAGCGATCTTGAGATTCCGATTTATCTTTATGTTACCTATCATAAAGATCAAAAGGCCCAGGAAGCTGCATAGAGTCGTCGAACCAAACGTGGTCCCGCGGCTCCGCCCGCGGGCAACTGATGTAGTCCGTTGCCCGCGGGTAACGGAACCGTCAGCGGACGGAACCGCTGCCCCACGTCTCGCGGAGCGTATGGCGCATCAATAGGACGTTTCGCTAGAGAATCTCTGACTTCAAATCGCCAAAAAGCCGACGGATGTGATGCTCCTCGCCATAGACCGTCACGGCGTCTCCCTCGTGCAAGACGGTGTCCGCGTTTGGGATACCTTTACTCGATTTGCCGTCCGTTTTCACGGCAAGAATAACAACTCCATGATCCCAGGGGCGTGACTGGCGCAGCGGTTGATTGGCAAGTGGCATCGAAGCTAGGATCTCGACTTCAGAGACGACGTAACCGTGTTGGATTCTCAGCAGAAGCTCGTAGTCCATCACACGGACTAATCCCGTTCGTTCCAGCGTGTGCTGGATGACGCGATCGATCGTACGTTGAATCCATCCGACCCGAGACAAGTAGATCATCGCCAGTAAACTAGCCACTAATCCGCCCACAACCAAGAGCGGGCGTAGTCCTGTTGAATTCTGCATCAGGGTAGCTACCAACGTGGCTAGGCCCGATGTGAGGCCGATGTTTCCCGCAAGAATTAAGTCGCGAATAATCCGCCGCCGCACGGGATGATTCACCACCAGTTCCGCTTCGCGAGTGGTAAAGCCGACCCCGAAAAAAGCGGAGTAGCTTTGAAAACTTGCGGCATCCCAGCTCAACCCGGTCATCATCAACGCAGTCGAGCCGGCACGCACAGCAAGCAACGAAACCGTCGCAATGACAACCATGGTGACGATCGGTACCATACTCAGATCCAATTCGTTGGAAGCTTATGCCACTCCATCCGAGATAGTCATCCATCACCAGGCGCGATTGGCGAAACGAATCCGTCCGGCTTCACCGTTAAGATGCTACAGTCGCAAGTATCGAGGAGTTTTTCTGCAGTATTCCCTAACAGCAATCCCTGGATCCCACTGCGCCCCACCGTCCCGATGGTCAGCAGATCAACATCGAGATGCTTGACCAAACGTTGAATCTCCTTCCACGGCGTGCCGAATGACAAGTGCGAGTGAATCTCTTTTCCGCCAGCTCCCAATGTCTCGATAAATTCAGCGAGCCGTCGCTTCGCTTCCTCATTGATCTCCTGTCGCATGGTGCTCCCCGTCGGGATCTTAGAAACCAGATCATCTGGAACATCTTTTGAGTCGATCACGTGCAACAGGTGGAATTCGGCGCCAGCCTGCTCGGCGATCTTCAACCCTTGCAAGACCGCCTCATGGCTGACATGCGAAAAATCGGTTGCGGCAAGCACGACATCGGGCGATCCAACATGCTCCGCTTTCACAATCCACACCGAAGATGGGCATTTGCGAATCAATCGTTTAGCGGTACTTCCAACAAAGAATTGTTCCAAAGTCGAGTGTCCTTGCGAGCCCGCCAGCACTAGGTCGAAGCGTTCTTCTTGAACTAGTCGAATGATCTCAACAAACGGTTCTCCGAATACGGTAATGCATTCGGCATCGACATCACCAGCACACGATTCGAAAAGTAGTTTTCGCAACTTATCATCGGATTCCTCCTGGAGCTGTTGATCGGAGACTGCCTGATCGCAAAGTGCGTCAAGCACCGAGTTGGAACGAACCAACGGTGTGGAATCGGTGATCGCATGAACCAAGGACAGCGATATTCCACGATTTTGCGTGAGCCAAATAGCTTGCTTCCACGCAGCTTCCGATGCGGGTGAAAAATCAAGGGCAACGAGAATATTTTGGAAGGCCTGCACGGTAGACATTTTGCGTTTCCTATTCGTGAACGTTCGTCAAGATTTTGTCCATCTCCGCCGCAGTGAAGGCGCGAGTCGTCGTCGTATGGACATTGCCCATCGATCCAAGGTGAAAAAGCAACTTCGCTGCGGTTTGATCATCGGGAGCTTCAAAGATCAGCACTCCGTCGTGATCGCCCAGCGTCCAATAAACGTCGGTGATCTTAACCCCCATTTTCTTCGCGGATACCTTCAACGCCGCCGCCCGCCGGGTCGTTTCGTCGATCCCTTTTATACCTTGCTGCGTAAACTTAATGTTGGTGATAAACGTTGCCATGAATGCTTCTCCTAAAAAAGATTATCCAACCTGAAATGTAATTCTACGATCCCTGAGTCGTCATATCCACCGTGCCGATCGCGCTTCATCGAAGCTTGTCACGCCGTCACGCACTTTTCGCAACGATTCCGCAGTGAGGCTTACAGTCTGGGTTCGGATGATTCTTCGTATTTCAGCTTCTGACGCATCATTTTCGATCGCATCGGAAATTTCGCTATCGCAGACGACCGTTTCAAACACGCCACACCGACCTCGATAGCCGGAGCCTCTGCATACATCGCAACCAACGCCTTCAAAGATCTGCGAGGGCGGCTCGATATGATAGTCGGCAAACAATTCCTGACACTCTGTCGGGATATCGATAGCACGGCGACATTCCAAGCACAACCTCCGAACCAAGCGTTGATTGACTACGCCCACTAAGTTCCCCGCCATCGAATGATTGGAAACCTTCAAGTCGCGGAGCGTTGTGATCGTGGACGCAACGTCTCGAGTGTGGAGCGAACTGAAAACAAATCGCCCAGAACCGGCCGCTCGCAAGGCGATTTCCGCATTTTCTGGATCACGGATCTCGCCGATAAAGATGATGTCCGGGTCCATTCGTAGAATCGTTCTCAGGCCACTAGTGAGCGTTACACCATGCCGCTCATCGACATTGACTTGTCGGACCGAGGGAACAGCGAATTCTACCGGGTCTTCGATCGATACAATATTTCGATGCTTGCCTCCAAAAGTCTCGAGCATCGAATAGACCGTTGTCGTCTTGCCCGATCCAGTTGGCCCCGTCACGAGTATCAGTCCTTCGTTGCCGTGCAACATCTTCAACACGAAATTCAATCCTTGGTCGCTGAAGCCAAGTCGATCCAGCGGCAAGAAGACGTTCTCTTTTGAGAATAGCCTTAAAGCAACGGCTTCACCTCCAGCCACCGGGGATGCCGTGATCCGAACTTCGATGTTTCGTGACGGCGTGGGAAGCTGCAGCCGACCCTCGCGTGGTCGGAACGGCTCCGCATGATCGATCTTGGCTAGCGTCAAATACTGGTGTATCAAGTGTTCCGAAAT
>JANPLJ010001196.1:0-2522 GCA_031426475.1 Pirellulaceae bacterium
CCCTTTCGCGGAGCGAAAGGGAGACTATGTAGGAGTCTCGTACGCGGGTATCCTTAGGGAGAGAATCAACGGGGGCGACTCGATCTGATTGAATCATACCTAGGAACGATGAAGCATGAGCGAATCTCAATTGAACCCAAACTTTGTCAAGCCATCCAAGCAGTTTCCTTGGGGATGCTTGCTCGGTGGCTGTGCAACGGTCTTCTTGCTGATGATCGGTCTGGCAATCGGAACCACAATCGCTGGCATCTATTTCTACAAAGGCCAAGTCGCGAAATACACGTCCGAAACCCCCAAAGAGCTCCCGACGATCGAGTACTCGCCTGAAGAAGTCAAAGAGATTACAAACCGAATCGAAACGTTTAAAAAGACGATCGAAAAAGGCGATGTTCCTCCTCCAATGATCCTGACGTCCGACGATATCAATGCGATGATCAGCCAAAACAAGGATCTCCAAGGAAGAGTCTTTGTACGCATCGACAGTGGGGAAGTGACTGCCGACGTCAGTATTCCGATGGACGCTTTTCCTGGTGCGAAAGGACGCTTCTTTAATGGATCGGTGACTGCCGATGTATCGCTCGACAACGGAGTTCTTATTGTGACACTTGCCGATGCTGAAGTGAATGGCCAGGGGGTACCACCGCAGTTAATCGATGCGATGAGCAAAGAGAACCTCGCGAAAGATCTCTATAAGGACCCGGAAATCGCCAAGACGCTTAGTAAGTTTGAGAGCCTCGTTATCGATGACGAGAAGATCATCTTGACGCCCAAGAGGGCAGCTCCGGAAGCCATCGAAGCCAATCCGCAGTAGTCCGGGGGTCGTCTACGCCGGATATTAACCAACTTGTAGACGAAGTTGTAAGACTTCGGACGAACCGCCTTTGACAGGTTTGAGAAATCGAAATGACTTTCTGGCCTGTTTTATTCCGTACCCAGTTGATTCAGCTGTTTGCGAGCTTCCGTCGCATTCGGATCGATTTCAAGGACGCGTTGGAAGCATTGGCGAGCTTCCGATGGATTTTCGGTGCCTAGGTAGATTTTCCCGAGGCGGTACCAAGCTTGAGCATCTTTGGGTTCAATCGCCACGCATTGTCGATACGCTTCAATCGCTTTTTCTGTGCGGCCAAGCGACATATTGCAATGGCCCAAATTGTGGTATGCATCGGCATTTCGAGGTTCGATCGCAATCGCCTTTTCGATCGCGTCAATCGCTTCTTCATATCCCCCGCTACGAGCAAGAGCGGCCGCCAAGTTCAAATGAGGGCCAGCTAGGCTTGGATCGAGTCGAATAGCAGATCGATATTTGTCGGCCGCGTGTCCATATCTCTTCTGAGCCAAATAGACATTTCCGAGCTGAAAGTACTGGATCGGTACGGTCGGATCGGCGTCGATCGCTGCGATAATGTCTTGAGCCGCTTCGTTCCACCGTTGTTGGGTATAGTGCAATAATCCGCGACTATATAACGCTTTCGCCAACGATGGAGTGGTTGCTATGGCTTGATTGAACTGTTCCATCGCATCGGAGTATCGACCTTGTTCCATGTAGCATTTTCCTAGATTGCAACGCGCGTAGCTCATCGTCGGCCTCAGTTCGATAGCCTGCTTGTAATACGGAATGGCCTCGCTCATGAATCCTTGATCGGAATACCAAACTCCAAGGTTGAATTGAGCGTCCGCGTTTGTCGGAGCAAGTTCAATCGCGCGTTCAAAACTCGACTTAGCAAGGTCGAGCTTCTTGTTCTTAGCGTAGGTCAGACCAAGGTTGGTGATGCCTCGCGAGTTATCCGGACGCTTCGTTGTGACATCGGTCCAAAAGACCAATTCGCTTTGATAGACTTCATTGCGAGCGTATGTGCCCCATGCGTAGACCGTCGCCAAAGCGATCGCTGGAACGGCGAGCGCCATTCGCGAGATTAGCGAATTCGTTTTGAGAGCTGCATACGCCCAAGGCAATCGCTGGATGCAAGCAACAGTTCCCAGAACGATCACGATAACAACGGCTGCCAAGGGTAAGTACATTCGGCGTTCCGCAATCGGCTCAGAAACGATTGGAACAAAACTCGACGTAGGCGCCAGAATCAGAAAGAACCATCCGCCCAAGAATGCGAGGCTGCGGCAGCAAAACCATGCTCGCAGCGTTGCTCCGGCCAAAGCAACTAGCAGCAACAAGCAGGGTAACCAAGTGCCGACATCCGTGACCACGAAAACTCCGTAGTCGCCGCAAAGTTTGGCCGGCCACAGGACAAGCCAAAGATAGTGTGTGATCGCCCAAAACTGCGTTGTGAGATAGTCAATAGACTTCATTTCATGCCCAAAACCGATCGACTTGCCACGCGGGTTGGTCGCCATCAATGCTGCAAGAACGCCCCAGGTTGCGGCCAAGCCCATATAAAGAGCCCATCGACGTTTGAGCAAGGTTGCGACGGAGCATGGATGCATCGTCAAATCATAAAGTACCACCAAGACCGGCGCTACGACCATGACTTCTTTGCTCGCCATGCCAAGTACGCAGCAAACGACAG
>JANPLJ010001197.1:0-8293 GCA_031426475.1 Pirellulaceae bacterium
GCAACTGATGCCGACTCGCTTTCGAGACCACGGTAGGCCGGAACAAGCAGCTAATTACGTTCGTCAATTTGAAAGAGATAATCTGCGCTGTTCCGGCAACCTCGGTCTTGCCGGAACCGCGTCGCCAACGTTTTATTCAACATTCAAGTTTCCGAGCGACTTGTTCCGGCCTACGAAAAAGCGAGACAGCCAACTGGAGCCTGGGAGCGAGTGTATGGCATCAGCGTTGCCCTTTGAGATACTCAAGAAGATCTGCCATTTGCTGTACGGTGATGTCTTTTTCAACACCTTCCGGCATTAATGATTTTCCGTTGGCTTGCAGTTCTTCGATTTCCGGCCGAGAAATCGTTTGTTCTTTTCCTTCCGCCAATCGCAGCACGATCGCGTCCGGAGTTTCTGAGACCATCAAGCCTTGAAATACTTGGCCATCGTCGGTGAGTACTTGGTAAGCCGTAAATTTAGGTTCGAGTTTTTGGTTCGGATCAAGAATATCGTAAAGCAATGCCTCGCGCGAGCGGTTGCGAACATCGCTGATGTCAGGCCCTACTTCGAATCCACGCCCATCGATGCGATGACATTTCGCGCAGACTCGATCGAAAACTTGTTGGCCCGCTGCCGCATTCGCTTTCATGGTCATTGCGGTCTGGTATTCGTGGGCTACTGCTTGACGGTCTGCTGAAACGGCACTTCCGAAGACTTTTTGAGCCAAAGCTAGAACTGCGGCGTCTGGATGCTTAAGCATTCTTGCGCGCTGATCGATGTCCAACACCGAAGCTTGAATCTTGCCAGCGGCCATCGCTTCAAGTGTTTCACGAGTCGTATTAACGCGCCGAAGAAGGTGGGTTATCGCGGCGGGACGCACCTTCGGTCCGAGCGTTGGCCATTGATCGAGGACAATTCTTGATGCTCGATCACCTCCACTTTGTTGCATCGCCTCCAGTGAGGCGAGCTGAACTTCGATGGGCTGACTACTTACAAACAGACGTTTAAAAGCTGCCATCGATTGATCGATTGGTTGATAACCCAAAAGCTCGATCGCCGTCAATCGATCACTTAGAGGAAGACCATCATCCAATGCGACACTCGCTGTTCGTTTCAATAGTTCGCGAACGGGAATCACGCACTCCTGAAGCACCGAAGGCGGTTCCGCTAGTAATTTCGCAAGCGTTATACGGCCAAGCGGTCCTTGATGTCTTGAAAGCCCAGTTGCCAATCCGCTGAGCGTGGCTGTCTGCCACCATACGCCTTGTTTCCCAGCCGATCCGATCGTTCGAAGCACCTGCTCAAGTTCTTTCAAGTCACCTCGCGTTCCGACCACGGTTGATAGCTCACGCATCAAACGAACATATCCGGGGCCGTCAGAAAGCGCTGAGACGCTGGAACCATGCACTAGGTCGGCCAAGATCGCGCCGCTACGATCTTTCGATGCGGTGAGAATCGCGGTGACAAACCAATCTTCTGCGGCATCGCGCCGAGCAATTTTCGAAAGCGATTGGGTCGCGGATGGACTTGCCGATTCGCCCAGCGCCAAAGCCACTTGAAATCGGACGCTTGCCTCTGGATCGTCGACTAGCAGTAGCAAACGATTGAAGATCGCCGGTTGGTCTAGGAATTTTGTAGATAGCTTCGCCGCGTCTTGACGAACATGCTCGTTCGCAGAATTCATTGCAATCTCGACATCCGACGGCGCCAACTCGCCGAGACCATCGAGCGTCCAGAGCGCATGCTGCGCGGCGTGAATCCCTATGTTGCTCTTCAACAATTCACGCAGCGCGGGAACTGCATCCTTTGCTTGGCGCTCGACCAAAAGCCGTTGAGCCAACTGCCGTCGCCAACCATTCGAGTCCGAAAGCATGGATGTCAGGTCCGACGTCGTTTGAGGAGGAACGAAGCGTGGAAGCTTTGCTTGCGAACCGTCTGGAACCATTCGCCAAATGCGTCCTCGATCTTCACCTGCTCGCCAGTCAAGCTTGTGCGCAATATCTGGCGGAAAAAACTTAGGATGCTCGACCCAAAGGCGATACATGTCGGCCAAGTAGAGCGCCCCGTCAGGCCCGGTCGCTAGGCTGGCCGGGCGAAACCACGTATCGGTCGAGGCCAGAAAGTCTGCCTTGGGGCGAGCGCGCTCGGCAGTGAGTTTAGCGCCAGTCGATTGAACAATCGATCGAGTCACCAGATGGCCAATTGGCTCGCATACGAAAACGCTGTTCTCATACCGTGGCCCCAGTAGATCTCCGCGATAAGCAGTTGTACCACAGGCTGCCGTATGTGTTCCGGCATGCGATAGATAATTGCTTTTCATTTCAACCAGAGGAAAAACAAGCGCGTCGCCACCGGAGGGAGCCACGTCGTATTGATCTCTTGCAAAGATCATATACGGATTGCGTTTTAATTCGGCGAAAGAAATGGGGGCCGTCATAATCGGATTGCGGTTCGTACAATAAAACCGTCGCCCAAAATTATCAATCGTGTTCCCAAACTGACCGAGACCAGAGGCTGGTTGAAACTCGAAGGTGAGAGGATGAATACGAAACTCTTTTTTGGGCATCTCAAGCAACGGTTGTGCAGTCCTTGGCGGCAACCCACTCAACTTCGCCGCGGATTCGGATGTCGATTCGACTCGCTCAATCTTGCCTGGTCCATAGTTCCAATAAATCCAATTATCCATTCCCCAATTGGCGCAGCCAATCTGCATTTGCGCATGGGCAGGCGTAAAACCACGGTAGAGCACTTCGCGTACGTCGGCTTGAAAATCGCCATCGGTATCTTTCAGAAACAAAATCTCCGTCTTCGCACCGACCAGCAAACCACCGCGAAAGGGCATCAAGCTATGTGCAAAGTTAAGATGGTCGGCAAACAGATGTCGACGGTCCATGCGTCCGTCATTGTCGGTATCCTCCAGCATAACAATCCGCGACAATGGGGGATCGTTTGGGTTTTTGGGGCCTTCTGGATAATCGATGTACTCGACAACGAACATTCGCCCCTGCTCATCGAATCCGATCGAGACCGGATCGAAAACCAACGGTTCTGCGGCGACCAGCTCGACTCGCAACCCAGGTTCGACTTTAAAACAAGCGAGCGATTCTTCGGGGGACTTGGGCGGTGCAGTCGGGGCGTCGACCCAATGTCGCCCACCACGCGTGCTTTCGATTGCAGACAAAGCATCGAGACTCGAATTGGCCTTCGTGCTTGTTGGAGGTGAAGCTGGTTCGTTCGCGACAACTTGCTCTAGAAGTCCGAGCAAAGTGCTGCGGATCTTGGGTTCTGCATCGACCGACAAGTAGCTTGATTTCGCGCGCCAGGTCTCGTAGCCTCCGAGAGCATGTTGTTCGGGCGTTGGAAGATATCCGTTGTAGCCGTTCGCGAGTTCGATGGTGAACGTTGTCCGAAGAGGACTTTGTTTCTTGATTGCCAATCCCGTTTCTACGAATGTCTCACAGGGCGTCGTCACGATCCCAAGATCGCCGATCCGAACTGCTTGAAGTTTCGCCTTCACTGTCGGTGGATACTCAAGCACATGCAACGTCTCGTTGGCGTAGATCAGCTTTCGATCATTCCACGGGCCAGGCCCCGCATCTGCAATCAGCTTCTTCGCTCGCGCAACTTCAGCTTCGTCCGGTCGACGGACGCCGAGCTCTATCTCGGATTCTTTCATCGCCAACGGCACCCAATCTTGAAATTCGATTCGTTGATAGGCGGTATGCGCCGAGCGTGCGACTTCGGCCGCTACGAGTCGAATCTGATCGAAAGGCTGTTGCGTCGCACGACCTTCATAGAAGTTCGTATTGTTGATATCACCGCTAGTACCATTGGTCATTGCGGCGACAAATGGAGGCTTCGCTTGGTTCGCATCTACCAAACCCGCAAACTGACGAGCAAACTCGCCAAAGTAATCTGCCGAGAGCGCTTTGCCAGGGACTCCGCCAACATAGTGCAACGAATAGTTGGCCCAAACGGCGATAGGGCGACCATCGATCGCTTGCACCGCCAGGACCGGTACTTCAGGATCGACAGGACCGGCAGGTTTGACGAGGCTCTTGTGGTTGGGAGTCGGATTCATCCGAACCTTGTCAGTTCCGTTGTCGAACGGATCTTCGATCACGCTCCCTGGACGGAGATACCAACGGCGATTGAAGACTTGTTGCGGATTGTTACCGGTGGCCCAACCGATACGAGCTGGTTCACGCTGAGCGTGGGCAATGGTAATCCCTGTCGCAATCTGCTTTGCAAGAAACTCGCAGTACGCTACTTCAACGTCGCTTTGAAACGTTGGCGTCACCGTCACAGCCGTGTGGGTATGAGTTGCCGAGCAGAGTATCTGGTTTGTAGGAATGCCGGTCTCTCGAGCTGCAACTTCCTTGGCTGAATCAAAAATTTCGCGAGGGATCATGCAACTATCGCAGACCACCATGGCAAGCTTCATTACCCCGTTGTCTAGCACCAAGCATCGCGCATGCAACGGATCGTGAGCCAGCTCGGCCAAACGCGGCGTCATGCTTCCAGCAGAGTCCACCGGAAATTTATTCGGCGTGATATCGATCGCATAAGCACCCGCTTTGAACACTCGAGCCGGTTCCGCTCCCCAACTGAAACTCGGTTCTACGACTATCATCGCCAGTGTAAAAACATAAAAGCCCTTCAAGACAGATTGATTTTTCATGATTCTCTCCCGATTGCACTGGGCTATTTCCCTATGATATTGCTTGCAAATATAGTCCGCCGCCACCCCGGCAGCAAGCAGCGGCTACACTAGGCTTTGTTTCTGAAGTCGCCTTTTGCTCCGCGAAAGGCGACAATCTACAACGGAATACTTTGATGGTGGTTGGGTTTCGATGAAACGAAAAAAGAAGGATTTGCTTCGCAGCGCGGCGATCGCAAGAAAACTGAAGCAACTTGTAAAACGCCCTGGTTTTGCTCCGCAGGACTTGCGAGATTCGATCGAAAGCAAACTTGCTGAACGTATCCCGGGTGAGGAGTTGGGTGAGCACGAGGCACGAGACATCGCGCTTGACCTACATCCCGATTTAAAAGCGATGGAACGTGCGGGTACGATGCCGAAAGAAATGCTCGACGAGAACGGAGGAATCTGGAGTCCAGCTATGCACATTGCCATGCATAGCGTCATTGAAAGTCAGCTTGCGAGCGACCAACCGCCTGGAATCGTTGAGTTGGCGATCAAATTTGAACGCGAAGGAAAATTATGTGCTCATGAAATAAAGCATGTTATCGCAGCTGCGCTCGGGGAACAAATTTGGAAGATGCAGCACGAAAACGTCCCATTCAATGAAAAAGAATACTTCGTCAATATCGAAGAAGCATACAAACGTTGGTATGATGCATATGAAAATAGTGATGAATAAAGGACTCTTTCTTCGAGGTCGTGGATTTTTGTGGATGAGTCGCTCTGCCACTCGTCGAAACTCGCGAAAATGGTGGCACTTACATGGATGCCACCAAAATTGGCACGAGAATCTGCAACTCGTCTAACACTTCGTCATTTTGCGTTTCTTGCCAACGCGACCCATCGATTCAACTTTCTGAATGTAGTCCATCGCATTCGGGACCTTACAGCTCGTCTTGCCCATGTCAACTTCGACGGTCCCGATTTTCTTGGCTGTCGCTTTGGCATCGCGAAGCAGAGGTTTTACGAAGGACCCTACTCCGATGACAAATCCGTTCATGCAGTGCCGAACTCGGTTGGCTGCCTTTTCGATTTTTGCTTCGACGATTTCCAGACAACTACGAATGTCATCCAGGTCTAGTTCTTCATCGGGCCGAACCGAAACAACAAAGGTATAGGTCGACCAACCGCATGCAGCGATGCTTTCTTTGGAGGCTCGCATCCATTTTTTTGCCATTGTGATCCCGTCTGGATGCTCTGCGGCAACAAAGGGGACCGAGTATTCACTAAGCATGCACCACCAAGCCGACTTGGCCCATCGATCGAGTTGTGCTCGCGTCATTTGGCTTCCATCTGCTGCCAACGAGGCGAGATACATTGCGTCCGAGTTGTTCGTATCCCAGAGCTTCATCGCAAGCTCTTGATCGCCCTTGATGTGTTTCAACACTTTTTTCAGATCGCCAACTTTGACTCCGAACATGTCGCCGTCGGCACCATGGTTGCGAAATGTCTTGACCGTTTGGGATGAGCCAAGGCTTTCGAGCTGGCGCATTACTTCTTCGAGTGTCATGATTTAGCAGCTGTGAAAAATGGGGTGATCAGGGTATCATACATTTTATCCCACCCATAATCACGCCCCCATTGCTTTTCGGGCAACACCTCGGAGATAGGAAAGTGAACACGCTCAATCGAGCTGAAATATCGAATCGAACTTCAAATCGAAACAATGGATTCATGAAGCGATTCGCGATTTGGATGTTTGTTGGAGCTGCGGTAGTTGGAGGTTTCGTTGCGTTCGCAAATACCGAACCGAAACGTCGACCAACGGCTGAAAATGCCCCAGCTGTCCAGTCACTCGCACCGGTTACATTGACAAAAGGCTTTGCTCCGACGAAGCCCAATCCGCAACCGGCACCCGATAGCGCGCCCGAGGGAATGGTTTGGATTCCCGGCGGTGAATTTTCGATGGGTTGCAATGAAACCGGCGACAGTCTTTGCGGCATGCCAGGATTAACTGCCGACGCACAGCCAATCCATCGAGTGCGAGTCGATGGTTTTTGGATGGATACGACCGAAGTGACGAATGAGCAATTCAAGGCGTTTGTCGATGCGACCGGCTACGTAACGATCGCAGAACAAAAGCCACGCCCTGAAGATTTTCCTGGCGTGCCCGATGATAAGCTTGTAGCTGGTTCGACTGTCTTCACGCCGACGACCGAACGAATTCCACTCGACAATTACCTACAATGGTGGCGGTATGAACATGGTGCTGATTGGCGACGTCCGACGGGCCCCGATAGCAACATCGACGGCAAGGAAAAGTATCCTGCTATCCACATCGCCTTTCCCGACGCCGAGGCTTACGCGAAATGGGCCGGCAAGCGACTTCCAACCGAAGCGGAATGGGAGTTCGCGCAGCGAGGTGGGACAGCGGGCACGCTTTATCATTGGGGCGATCAACTGAGGCCGGGCGACAAGCACATGGCGAATATTTACCAAGGAATTTTTCCAATGAAAGATACGGGCGCTGATGGTTTCACTGGAATTGCGCCTGTCGCTCAGTATCCGCCCAACGGATACGGACTTTATGATATCACCGGCAATGTATGGGAGTGGTGTAGCGACTGGTATCGTCCTGACTACTATGGAATATTGCAAACGAAAGGCGAAGTCGCCATAAACCCGCAAGGTCCCGACGACTCGTTTGATCCGGCCGAACCCGGCGTTGCGAAGCGTGTTCACCGAGGCGGATCGTTCTTGTGCAGCGACGAGTACTGTACTCGGTATATGATCGGCACACGTGGCAAAGGCGACATCAACACGGCAAGCAACCACACTGGATTTCGCTGCTGCAAGGATCGCTAGTTCGATCGGAGTAACGCTTTGCTCAAAGATCGCCAATGTCTGATTGTGGCTGTTCCGTTGGACGTTACCGATGAAGAAGTCCAGTATGCGATGCATTGCTTGGACAGCGACGAACGCACTCGTTCGGATCGGTTCGTGACAGCCGAACTACGACGGCGTTTCAGCGTTTGTCGAGGACGACTAAGGATGCTGCTTGGTGCGTTCCTCCAAACGTCACCGACGAAAATAGCATTTGAGTATGGTCGTCTTGGGAAGCCATACCTCGCATCGCCCATCGATTTGTACTTCAATGTCTCGCATTCCCAAAATTGGGCACTGATGGCATTTGCAAAGGGGAGTCCGGTCGGTGTCGATATCGAATTCTACGATCGTCGAATGAACGACGAGGCGATCGCAAGCCAACTGCTGAGTGAAACGGAACTCGCTCAATGGAGTTCGCTTCCGCAGCTAGATCAACGCAATTCATTAATATCGGCTTGGGTGTCGAAAGAGGCGATCTTAAAATCGCTCGGGCTCGGGATCACGACGAGTTTACGAAACCTTGAGTTGCCGATCCCACTTCCCAACGAAGGATTCGATCCCGTCATCAACGAGGAATTGATCGCAAAAGCAGAGACTGTTGAACCTTCGGGGGCGGTCGGGAATCTGCGTACCCAGGGATGGAAACTGCGTTTTATAGATGATGTTCCGAATACCAGCGCCGCAGTTTGCTATTCGTCCATTATTGATTATCACAAAACGTTCCATTGGGATGATCTGGATCGCGATTTTTTGAGCGGCGGGCTAATCTAGATCATATTGCCG
>JANPLJ010001198.1:0-1858 GCA_031426475.1 Pirellulaceae bacterium
TTTGCGGGGGTGAGGGCTGGGGTGGCCTGATGAAAATCTTAAAGAACATCGTAAACCTTGATACGAATATCCTCCTCCCCCTCTCCCCGGCCCTTCTCCCCCGCAAAGCCGGGGGAGAAGGGAGGAGATATTCGTGTCAGTTCGCTTCTCCGTAAAACACCAATCTTGCCTAGTTTTCAGCATTTTCATCAGGCCACCCTCTCCCCGAAGACGGGAGAGGGGGACGGAAGATTTTCGTATCAAGTATGCGCGACAATCGTCAACATTTTCATCAGGCCACCTCCCTGGCTGCGCCGGGAGGGTAAAGTAAGGCGGTACTGGCCAAAGACTTCGAGCTACACCATCTCCTTGTCCTGCAGCAGAGCGATAGGAATTGACTTGTGGGGTATAAAATGGCTGGAATCCTATGCTACAGTTGAGTGACGCTGTCCAGCGAATATCCCGACAACAAATCACTTGCGGCGAAGGGTGCAAGCACCCATCGCTTTTCCGATCGATTCAGGCGTCCTCTACTCCCAATCCAACGGCGCGAGCCAGATCGATTTGAGCTTTGACCATGGCATATCGATTAACGTCATTTCGCCGTGGCTTATCTTCACTTGCGTCCCAGCGTTCACCGTACCAATCTTGACGCATGGCAACTCAAGCATCGAAGCCTCAAACGCGGCAACGTGTTTCTGAGGGACTTCGCAAACGAATCGACTATTCGATTCTGCGAACAAGACAATCTCGGGATCGAGAAACATCAACTGTGATAGCGCGCGGACATCGACATCGACTCCAAGCCCTCCGGCGAAACTCATCTCTGCCAAAGCGACCGACAAACCACCTTCACTCAAATCGTGACAAGATCGAATCCAACCGTTTCGAATTGCATGATGCAAACCCGTAAAGACTCGCATCGCCATCGCGGCGTCTACTTTGGGAACAATCCCGCCAGTCTTCTCGGAAACCATCACTGCGTGCGAACCGCCCATTTCGTTGCGGGTCACCCCGATCGAATACAATGCATTACCAGGCGATTTGAGATCCATCGTGATGCACTGCGATACATCGTCGACTTGGCCAATCGCGCTAATGAGCAGCGAAGAAGGAATCGCGATCGTCTGCTTGCGATTATTTGCATCAATCCAAGCGAATTCGTTGTTAAGACTGTCCTTGCCGCTGATGAATGGCGTCTTCCAAGCGACCGCCAAATCATGACAAGCGAGGGCTGCTCGCACCAGCGATCCAAGCGTTTCGGGACGATCGGTATTACCCCAACAAAAGTTATCGAGGATCGCGATGCGCTTCGGATTCGCCCCAACGGCAACGGCATTTCGGACGGCCTCATCGATTGCCGAAGTCGCCATATGATACGGATCGAAATCGCCAAAACGAGGGTTCATGCCGCATGAGATCACCAAACCTCGATTGCTGTTCAATCGCGGTCGAACAACAGCTGCATCTGACGGGCCATCGCAAAGTGGCCCCACCAATGGTTTGATAACGCTACCTGCTTGGACTTCGTGATCGTATTGCCGAATGATCCAATGCTTGCTCGCAACGTTTGGCGATGCAAGTATTCGCTGAAGCGTTTTTTCGTATTCGTTCTGATGTGTCATCCCCAACGAAAGCTTCGCTTCAAGCTTGGGTTCGAAGGTTGCCTGACGTATCACAGGTGGGCGACCTTCGTGCAAGAACTGCATCGAGACGCATCCGACTTCGGTTCCAGCATACATCAGTCGCAGCAAACCGGTCGGTACGAATTGACCGATAATCGCAGTCTCAACACCTTCGCTTTGGCAAAGCTCGCGAAACGCTTCCCATTGATCCGGAGAAACCGCCAAGACCATGCGTTCCTGGGCCTCGCTGATCC
>JANPLJ010001199.1:0-1042 GCA_031426475.1 Pirellulaceae bacterium
GCGCCTTGGGTGCCTACATCGCGGCTTTTTATTCTTGAATCATACGAATAAAAAAATCGACCGGGTCGAGCTCAATCTTTCCAGCCTCGATCTTCGAGAAGTCGAGGATGTCATTGATCAAGCTTAACAAACAATCGACCGACGTTTCTGCACAACGGACATAACGTCGTTGAGTCTCATCGAGCGTTGTATTGCCCAGCAACTCCAGCATCCCGACGATACCGTTCAGCGGCGTACGAATCTCGTGGCTCATGTTTGCGAGGAACTCGCTCTTTGCACGGCTGCCTTGTTCGGCGGCTTCTTTAGCAACGCGTAAATCCGCCGAACGCTCTTCGACAGCTTGCTCCAAGTTCGCAAGCTGATTCGCTTGAGCCTGTCGCAGCGTTGCTTTCGCGGTGAGCGTCATCGCCAATTGGCGAACTTCGACTGCTTCAAACGGTTTCTTAAGAATGAGAAAACGATCGGAGTAGCCGAGTTCAGCGACGATTTCTTGCCATGAGTAGTCGGAATATGCGGTACAGATAACGACTTCGAGATCGGGATCGACTTGCCACAGTCGCTTAATTGTTTCGATACCGTTCCAACCGGGTGGCATTCGAACGTCGACAAAGGCCATGCTAAAGCGTTGCCCGTTGCGAATGGCCTCTTCCAGCATTGCAAGGGCTTGTTGTCCTTGCATGGCGGATTGGAATTCGTACGTTACCTCGGACGGTTGGTTGGCGTCGGTTGACGCTGGCGCATCGCCGAAGAGATCGGCTTCGGCGGCAGACAATTGGTCGTCACCTGACGACTTAAGGATTTTTTTGATGTCTTCGTGAATCGACGGGTTGTCGTCGACTAGAAGGATGCGATGTAATGAGGAGGATTTTGACATTTTGGATTTCTAGATTCGCGGTTCTTGAATCGTGAACGAACTATGTGGCGTTACATTGCAAGGGAATTTAGCGGTGGCCCCGCGACTCCGTTCGCGGGGAAGGTGTGGACCAGCGACTCCGTTCGCGGGAAGGTGTCAGCGAACGGAGTCGCTGACCCACTTTAGGAG
>JANPLJ010001200.1:0-10781 GCA_031426475.1 Pirellulaceae bacterium
AGAAAGATGAAGTTCGGCGGCCGATTGTCGTCGGCGATCGCTAGGTTTCCGACGAGTAACAGAAGCGCGGTGAGATTCGTAAGTCGGTTTATCATAGGTCACTTAAGGAAAGGAGGCTTCTTCGAGTTCGCTATAGTAGACCATACATCAAAATTGTATGTTTGTATGAATCGAGCGACGAAACCGCGGGCACAGCCCAGGCGGAGCCTGGGCTGTGCGACAAATAGCTGTTTGCGAAAAATGCGTTAATGCGATTTTTGTTCCGTAGCTCTCGAAGAAAATATGAACTTATCCCCCCCTCGCCCCAGTCTACTGGGGAGAGGGGGTCGGGGGGTGAGGGGCCGAATCGCTTGGAAACACTGCCCCTCATCCTTAGCCCTTCTTCCCGAAGACGGGGAGAAGGGAGCGAGTTCTCAATGGAACAAAATTGTCTCGCAAGAATGTAGAAGAAATGTTCAAAACTGCTATTTGTCGCACCACTCCGTGACAAGACGCTTAGTGCGTTAGCGTTTCTAAAGTGATCGCCATGACGATTGGCGCGGACGCGTCGGGACCCTTGACGAGCTCGACTTCTTTGATGGTTGCATCACGTTTCGGATCGACTTTCAAATAGCGAATTTGCTGCGTACCAAGATTCGCTACGAATTTCGATCCCGGAACGTCAACGCGTCGAATGTAGTCGGCGAAGTGCACTCCGTTGAGCAATGGGTGGTCTTCGACTTGACCATCCTCGTACTTCAGCCGAACGATCATGGAGACGGATTCCTTTTTGCTGGCAGGATACCCCCAACCGCTGACGCCGCTGAGAAAGTGAATCGATTTTGCAGAGGTGTTGCATGGAATCGTTACCGACTTTGGCATTTTAGGCGGAAGCGGACCGTTCGGGCCATTCAGCAGGATGATGTTCGAGATCCGCTTGTCTTGCGGGTCGATCAAGGCAAACGGGACGCTTTCAAACGTCTTTGCTTTCCAGTCTTCGAAGATCATTCGATCGGGACCGTTGTCGCGATCGGAGAAGAGGCCCTTCGTACTGATCGCTGTTGTGACTTTTGCAAGCGGCAGCGGTAGATATTTCCCTTTGGTCGATAAGAACTCCAAAAGATCTTTCATCCCGTCGCGATCCATTTGGCTTTCAAAGCCTTCGGGCATGAGCGACTTTCGCGACGCGTTAAACTCTTCGATATCCTCGCGCTGGATGACTTGCCGTTTGCCTTGCGAGTCGATCAACTCGATGGAAGTTCGCGATTCTCCAGCCAACATTCCGTTCAGTACAACTCCGTCGGTCGTCAGAACCGAGTAGATTCGGAAATTCCCTTCGACACTGCGATTCGGGTCCAGAATATGGGTCAGTAATTCGTGCTTCGGATGAACGGCCATGCCAGTCAGATCTGGTCCGATGTTCTGTCCTTCTCCGTTGTGTTGATGGCATAGCGCACAATGCTTGGTATACAAGAGTTTTCCGCGAGCCGAGTCCCCCTTTTGTTCGCAGACCGTTTGCCAATCCTCTACCAGTTTGGCTCGATTTGCATTGGGGATACCGCCCCCAGACTTCATTACAGAAAGTGCAATTTCTCGAACTTTGGGATTGGGGTGGTCACGCAATGCTTGGCGCTGGTCGAGCGGCAGGTCGTTCATAGCCAGTTTGCCATCTTGAATGGCGGCCAACATCGTAAGCGTCGATTCTGGACGAGCCATGAGGACACGCAAAGCGACTTCCTTGGCATCTGGAGTGAGCGAAGGAACGAGTTCAAGAATGGCTGTTGCAACGCGTTCCGATCTGCTGGTTCTCATGGCATTTAGAAAACCGACGACGAGCTCAGGCGACAACTGCGGTGTCACCGTCGAGGCTAATTTGTCGATAATCGAGGATTCGTTTGGCTGCATGACGACCATGAGCTTCGCTGCTTCGATACGCTGTTTGGGATCTTGTGAGCTGTTCATCGAAACCGACAACAGTTCGCGATTGACCGTCGCGATTTGTCCTTGCAGCGCGGACGCTCCCCAGTTTTCGGCCAGTAGTACCAAAAGGCTTTTGCCATTGAGAGGCAGTTTTTCGAGAACGATTCCCAAACGTTGCGAGGTTGCATCAGCGATCGTGATCGAATGATCGCTTGGCCATCCACGTTCCAAACCTTGCAAAATGACGACCACTTTCTCGTTCGATGCATTTGAGAGTTCGGCAAGTAGGCCGTCGAGTTGTGATGCACTCGGCCTGGATCGAGCCAAATGGCCTGCAACGATTTCGACGCGCTGTGCGAAGACGGGCGACCATGGGTTTGAGTCTCGTAGAAGTAGTGCCAAAACCGAATTCGCGTTCGCGGCGGCGGCCGAAGTCCAGGCGTCCAGTAACCATGAATCTGCAAGGGTTGACTCTTCGATTTGGCTTAGTGCTTTCGCAATGACACCCGGCTTCGTTTCTGAAATGTTCGAAAGCTGAAGCAAGGCAGCTAGACGAACCTGAAGATCCGCATCTTTCGTTAAGCCGGCCTGAACAATCAAGCGACCGCTTTGTTCGGTCGGCGGAACGACCTGGATGGCGGCCAATCTCACACCAGGTACGGAGCTCGAAAGAGCCTTGGTGACGGCGGCCCATACTTTCGGATTAGCTTCGTCTACAAGTCCCAATCCTTGCAGGGTCCGAAGTCCGTGCATCGCTCCAGCGCTGATGCCAACCAAGTCCACGTTCTGCTCCGAAACTAGTTTCAGAATGCTATCGATCGTCGTAGAATCTTGCGCCGCTTGCTCGATCAGCAAACGTTGAGCGATCAACCGCCATCGCATCGTAGGATGTGCGAGTGTTTGAACTAGCTCGGCGCGAGAGGCCTTCGCAAGGCCTCGGGCGGCGATCGCTTCGGCGAGCTTGGCTGCGTCGCCAGTCGATTCTTGCGTTCCCTCGTAGACCACACGGTAGACACGGCCATGTTTCTTGTCCCGTAAATCCGAATGGTATGCGTTCCCTTTGCCGGTTTCGAAGCCCTTGGGAGTTGGGTTGTGTTGAACAATGAAGTTGTACCAATCGAGAACCCACATATTTCCGTCGGGACCGACTTCCGCCATGATGGGCGCAGCCCATTCGTCATCGCTGGCAACTAGATTGAACGGACTAGTGCTTTTGTAATCGGCCCCATTGCGATTCAGAACGAACGCTCCGACCAAATGCCCTGTTGGTTCACAGACAAAAGCCAACCGATTCCACCAGCTCTTCGGATACTTACGAGCGGTATAGAGTGCATGTCCCGCGCCAGCCGTATAACCACCATGCCAATCGACCTGGCGAATTTTGTCCGTAGCCGGTGCGAATTTATAGGTATCCGAAATCATCTTGAGCGTTGCAGGCGACCAACCTTTGACGCGTTCATAGAAACGATTCGGAATCGGCATGAAATTGCTGGGATTGCCGTTCGCCGTCGAACCAAAAATAAGCCCTTCCTCGCTCATCCCAAGTCCCCAAGTATTGTTGCTCGTCGCGCGAACAAACTCGAGTTCGCGAACTCGAATCGTGTGCGATGCGAAGAGAGAAGCGTCGACCTTCGTTCCAGCGAGCGCCGTGACAGGTGCCGTTTCATCTGATTTGCCAGACTCAATCCGGAATCGCCAGAATCCCATCTTGAATCCTTGTTGAGTTTGACCGTTGATCACAGGCGTTGACGCATTGTAGCCCTGCATCGCCCAGAACCAGTTGTCAGCTCCGTACTGGAAATTGCTGACGCCGCCGTGTGTATCGCCGAGCGCCCAGCCCGTGATCAATTCTTGGCGAAGGTCCGCGACGTTGTCTCCATCAACATCTTTCATATAAACCGTTTTCTGCCCGTCCTGCACGATGGCACCACCACGATAGAACTCGAGCGTCGTTGGGATACTGAGCTTTTCTGCGAAGACCGTAAACTTATCAGCCCGTCCATCATGATCGGTGTCTTCGCATATGCGAATGCGATCGCGACCCGCCCCTTCAGGTTGAAGTTCGTTGGGATAGTCGACAGTCTCACAAATCCAAAGTCTTCCTTGTTCATCCCAGTTCATCGCGATCGGTTTGCCTTGAAGCTGAGGTTCGCTCACCCAGAGCGACGGAGCAAACTGTTCGGGAGTAATGTAATGCTTGATCGATTCGTCCGCCGGCAGCGGTTCTTGCATCGTGGTCAGCGGTGCTCCTTGCGTACCCCATTTCGTCGTCACTGTGTAGTTCGGGATCTTCGCTCCGACTTCGGCGTAGGTGAACGGCTTCACGTCGGTCCGCGGAGCGGTCAACTTGGGCGTCGGAAAACTGTCGATCGACGACGAAGCCACTTCGACATAATCCCCAGCGAGCGTCGGGTCGCTGCCGACCGCCCAGCGAATTCCCCGTTCTAAGAGGTTGTGGAACCCCGGTTGAGCCCATGTACGAGCATCGTGTCCCCAGGCCGTATAAAAAACACGACCTTTGCCCTGAGTGCGTATCCAGGTCCAAGGTTCCTCGGTCTTACCCTCGGCTTGCTTCCCTTGCCGCCGAACTTCCAAGACGACGCGATCCTTTTCGTTGTGTTTTGTATGGACATAGGTTTCATCCCAGCTCTGGAAACTAGTGAAGCCCTTCATGATCGGGTGTTCGGGAGCGACGATCGCGGTTTCAAAGACCTCACCGCCATGGCTTTTGAACTGAGCTCCGCACAACGCAACGTAGGCGTCTGAATTTCGAAAGCAGTAGGTCGCACAGTGAATTGGAATAAAGCCTTTGCCTGACTCAACGAATCGCAATAAAGCTGCTTCTTGGTCGTTTGAAATCTTGTCAATGTTCGCGTAGACCAACAAGCCATCGAAACTCTTGAGGCGTTCATCCGACAGAACATTCATATCCTCGGTGTATTCGATGTCGATCCCCTGGGCTTTAAGGACAGGTGCAACTCGACCCGCAAAGTCGGCTGGTCGATGATGCCCTTGATCGCCGAGAAAAATAATCTTGATCGGGTCAGCGGCGTCGGCGTATGGCCATGCAAGAAAAAAACCTATTGCCACTGCTGTGAGGAACTTAGCAAGAGTTTGGTAAAGCATCTTTGGATTGACAGTGTTGGGAAGTGGAGGGTGAAGCATTGGCGTCATGTGGTCCCGCGACTCCGCTCGCGGGACGATTGTCAGCGAACGGAGTCGCTGACCCACCTAACCCAACGTGAAACTCGGAAGTTTTACAATCTGGCCACCTTGTAGGGCACTTTCATGAGCACAGATACCGACGCAGGTCCAATTGGCGCTGGTGACAGCATTCGGCCACGGATCGCGGTCTTGCGCCAGGGCACTCAAAAACTCATTGACCAAGTGGGGGTGCGAACCGCCATGGCCGCCGCCTTGAACGAACGACAGGTGATCTGCATCTTGAATCGAGCGCGTGAACTCGCGAATTTCCAGCGGTAGCAAGTGTGCGTAGTCGGGCACTTCGATTTTTGAAGCGATTTCCGGTTCGGGTTTCTTAGCGGTATGGATCACGTGGGGTTCGTTCTCGACAAGTGTCCATTCAAAACTCTTTTTGGTTCCGTAGACATCGAAACTTTCACGATATTGTCGTGCTGTGTCAAACAAGCATCGCCATATCTGAGCCGAGATGTCAGAATCTTTGATCTTGATGTGACAAGTTTCAACAGCAAAAGTATTGCCAGACTTTTTCGCCAAGTCGGGGCGGATCGTACCCGAGCCAAAGCACGAAACGTACTCGGCGCGACCATTGACGAGGCCCAAGACGGGGCTCACGACATGAGTCGCGTAGTGCATCGGAATCATCTTTTCCCAATAGTCAGGCCAACCATCCATATCTTGGGGATGGGACGCGGCCATGTACTGTATCTTGCCGAGCTCGCCTTTGGTGTACATCTCTTTAATAAATAGAAACTCGCGACTGTAAACGACCGTTTCCGCCATCATGTATTTGAGTCCCGTATCGGCGACCAGCTGACAGATTTTGTCGCAGTCATCGATATTGGTCGCCATCGGTACGGTGCACATGACATGCTTACCAGCTTTGAGTGCTTCCATGCTCATCCAGGCATGGTCGGGGATCGGGCTGTTGATATGGACGAAATCGATCTCCGGATCCGCCAATACTTGTTCAAACTTTGAATAGCGTTTAGCAATTCCGAAATGGTCGGCGACCTTGTTCATCTCGGCTTCATTGCGTCGGCAGACGGCGACGACTTCTCCGTGCGGGTGCTTTTTGTAGATAGGAATGAACTCGGCCCCAAAACCCAGTCCAACCATCGCAACTTTGAATCGCTTTTGACTCATCAACCTCTTCCTCCGAATACAGAATCGTGACCAAGGATTATCAGAATGGCCTTATCCTGGTAAACATGCCATGAGAATAAGCGCAATAATCTTGAGATATTTTACGGGATAGATTAGGCTTTATTTCGAAAGATCGAATTTTACGTAGCTACGTTCGCCAGAACGTGGAAATCCCGTCGAAGTACCACGCTCTGGCGAGCGTAGCTACCATGGAGAAAACATGGCTAGACGATCTGTTGCATTGCTTATTGAATCCTCGAATGCCTATGCTCGAGGTTTGCTGCAAGGGATCATCGATTACCAGCGTCAACACGACGCATGGAGTATTTATCTTCCGGAACAGGATCGAGGTGCGACACCTCCCAAGTGGATTCGCAATTGGCATGGCGACGGCGTTATTGCTCGAATTGAGACCGATGAAATCGCTCGCGTCGTCCGACGGATTGGTATCCCTGTCGTCGATGTCAGTGCAGCGCGGCGGCTCGAGCAGATTCCTTGGGTTGAAACCGACGATGCCAAGGTAGCCCAACTGGCTGCCGAACATCTTATCGAACGAGGCTTTCGGCATTTTGCTTTTTGCGGCGACTCGAATTTCAATTGGTCGGTGTGGCGTTCGAAGGCTTTCGTGGCGGCCCTACAATCCAAAGGGCTTAATTGCAGCGTCTTCGAGTTGCCGTCCCGAGTATCCGGTTATCATTCGTGGCCGCAAGAGAAACGACTATTGGCCAAGTGGATCAAGTCGTTGCCGAAACCGATTGGGTTGATGGCCAGTTACGATATTCGAGCGCGACAAGTACTCGATATTTGTCGCGACTTAGAAATCACCGTGCCGGACGAAGTTGCGGTGCTGGGTGTCGACAACGATCCGATCGTTTGTAATCTCGCCTTTCCGTCGTTGACAAGCGTTATTCCCGATGCCGTTGGAGCTGGTTATCGGGCGGCCGAGTTGTTGGAGAAGATGATGCAGGGCGGATCGTCGAATCAAGAGTCGCACTTACTTCCACCGTTGGGGATCGCAACGCGACAATCGACCGATATCTATGCTGTCAACGACGAAGACATTTGCCTAGCAGCCAAGTTTATTCGTGATCATGCTTGTGCTGGAATTACCGTCGTCGATATCCTGCGTGAGATTCCTTTGTCACGGCGAGTTTTTGAGAGTCGCTTTCATAAGGCAACTGGAAAGACACCGCACGAAGCCATTCTTTCACAGCGATTGCGGCGAGTTGAGCAGCTTTTGCGAGAAAGCGATCTCTCCCTGGAAGCCATCGCGGTCAAAGCCGGCTTTGAGCATCCCGAATACATGAACGTCGTCTTTCGAAAGCACTTCAAAGAGCCGCCGGGACGTTATCGCAATAAAATACGCAATCGATCGACCTAGTGCTTCATCCAACTTTAGATTGAGGGCTCCAATTTGTAGCCGATGTCGTAAGATTTCGGAGGAAGCGCAGTAGACATCGCCTTTCGAGCTGCGTCCAAATTCTGACGAATTCGGCTACCCACTCTAAGATCTAAGTTGGATGAGGCCCTGGTCGCGAGTTTCGACGAGTCGCAGAGCGACTCGTCCACCAAAACTTCACAGCCTACGGCGTTGGTTTTGGGCCGATGCAGTAAAGATGTTTTTCTGAGCGAATGAAAAAGTTTCCGCGTGAGACGGCCATCGTCGCTTTGCATACTTCCCCCAACATGTTTCGTCCGATCTCTTTGTATTCAGATCCTGGTTGGAAGATGATCGATTCACCGTCGAGTTCGGTGAGCAAGTAAATTTTCCCGTCCGCATAAACCGGAGAAGAAGTGTATTTCCCCGCAACTCGCTGTTGCCAAACTTGTTGACCCGTGGCGGCATCGAAGCAACTCAATACACCTTTATCGGTAATCGAATAGACATAGGGGTCGACGTAGAGCAACGATGCAATCGGTGGCACCCCTTCTTTTTGCTCCCAAGCGATGTGCGTATCAGTAACGACTCCTTGACCACCCAATCGAATCGCGCGAATAGTGGGTTGCTCGAAGCCGGAGCAAGTGTAGACAAGATCTTTTCCCTTCACGATCGAAGGCGTTACGCCTTCGCCTTGACTTGCAATCGTCCATACCAACTTTCCATTGTCAATTCGATGTCCCTGGATAACATCGCCAGCGGCACTTATCAGTTGCGGTGTACCATCGCTCTCGAGGACCATTGGGGTCACGTGCGCAAGTCGCGACAAGCCACGTTTCGCTCGCCATCGAACCTCGCCGGTCTTCTTATCGAGCGCCATCACGACCGCTCCTTCCCAGCCCTTTTTAAAGCCGACGAGACTGTCCTCGCCATCGCTGCTGCCGTCGAACGGCATGATCAGCAGATCCCCGTGGATGATCGGCGAAGCGCCCAAACCATGCTGGCTGTAAAACTTGACTTCATCATTTGTCCATTGGAGCGTGCCATCGACGGTAAGAGCGGCAATCCCTCCGGAACCGAAGACAGCAAAGACTCGTTCACCGTCTGTGACCGGTGTAGGGGTGGCGTACGAATTATCCTTTCGCTTGTGCCGTGGCTCTTGTTGGAGGACCTCTTTGTCCCATTGAATCGAGCCGGAGATGCGGTCGATACAGATCACGTGGCACGATTTTCCTTCGTCGGCTGTCGCGGTCAAAAATATTCGATTGTCCCAAACCACGGGCGAAGACCATCCTTCGCCGGGGATAGCCGTTTTCCAAGCGATATTCTCGGTCGCACTCCACGAAAGCGGCAATTGTTTTTCGCTCGAAACGCCTTGTCCGGTGGGTCCGCGGAATCGGGGCCAGTCTTCAGCTTCGATTGGGACTGCAAGAGCGGCGTTGAGAAGAGCCGCTAAGCCTAATGTTGAGAATCGTAACAATTGAATGTTTGAGGGCGTAATCATATGGCTTGTACTCCGACTCCCCGACTAGTGCTTTGAAAATTTGCTGCGTACCAATCACGCAAGAATGCATGTCCTACGGGTTGCCACCAAGTCGTGGCCGAAGTTGCTCCCAGCTTGCACGCAAGGATTCCAGAAGACGACCGACGTGACCTGCGGCCATAAAGACACGGCAACTCACCGCTGACTGGGGATAAAAATTCGTGATGAAGTCGAAGCAGAACTCGTGTGGGCCATGACCGATCATCACCGCGTTCGCATACGTTCCACTTAGCAGCTCATCTCGCAATTTCAATTCATCGTAGACTTCTTGGGGTGAAGCATGTCGTGAGACGGACGAAGTACCAGGCGGCACAGGCGGTACCGGTTGTCCCGTCGCAGGACGCTCGGTCGATTCGAGCGGTGCTCCCGGTTCATTCTGAATCTTAGGCGTTTCGGGGATGGAATGCGACGTAACCGAACCTCCGGAATTCGCGGGAACAACAGGTTTCGCGGAAGCACCGAGCGCGTCGCTTGACGAACCAGCCGCGGTGACCAATTGAACCGAGGGGTTTAATTGCGGTGTCACCGCACCAGGCGCGATCACCGGGCCAACGCCAAGATCACCGAATCGCTGGCGATAGAGATTGATGTTCGTGGTCAGGGCGTCCGTGAACTGAGGCATCACGGAATGCGGCAAAACAACGCGGGCCACAATCATATTCGGTCGCGGTAAATTGCGTACAAAGTCGAGTATGTACTCGGTTGCACCGGTGACAACGATGACGCCGGTACTGATTTGGCCAGCCGCCACATGCTCAGGAACACGAGCTCGAACCGCGGGCATGCGTTCGGATTGGTCAAAGCTATCATCAGGTGAAGACGATTGGGACATCCTGGAATTATCTTTCAAAGAGCCGGTTTTGGACAATCTTTAACATCTTAGAGCCCAAAACGATAAATGAAATACCTAAAGAACATCAGCAAATGAATTGGTTTCGGGAGCAAGCTCGCCATCCGGACGACGAACGGCTAGGACTTTCTCTGGAAGCTGGATTCGCACAAGGACAATATCTCGCGTCAATGACTGAAGATTGATCGCAAAGACAATCGCGGAAAGGACTGCCAAAAACAGGAACGCAACATCCGGTACTTTGTCGAAGTTGGAATAGGTCCATATCACGTTTAATACGCTGTACCATTCGAAACTTGGCTCGCTGAAATTATTCATCATGTAAGAAATCAGAAACGTAAAAAAGCTGCCTGCACCAACCAGAATTGCCATCACGCACACTGAAATCATCATTCTCGATCTCGCGCCGCGTGGGACGAGCAACAAAATCAAACGCGTCGTCCCCAAATAAACGGTCAAATGTCCAAGGAGCGTAAAACCAAAACCTGCAACCTGCGTATAGTGGCTTACCGACAACGATCGTCCACACCAACTAGCCATGGTCATCGCAACAACACCTGCATAGCTACACAGTACAAAGAGATAACCGGGACCGCTTCCTGGATTCGTCCACGTGAGAAAGACACGCGAAAGCAATGTATCGGGCAAAGTACGCTGCGCTTTAGGACTCGTTGCACCGCTCTCGCCAATGAAGCACGTTCCAATGAGTCCCCAGTGAATCGCAAGAAAGATCAATAGACCGAGAAATGGCTCGTGTTCGATGC
>JANPLJ010001201.1:0-1934 GCA_031426475.1 Pirellulaceae bacterium
CTCTCAAAGCCATGGCCAGAGGTGAGTCTTGGCGGAGTCTTGCCTCGTATTGCTGCTTGTTATTTTTTTGCCGCACTCATCTACACGTTCGCTCGCAGTACAGTCGGGCTTATTGCCGTGAGCGTTTTTCTGCTCGTCGGATTTTGGGCGCTGGTCACGTTTGTTCCGATCCCCGACATCCAGTTGGATAAAGCGACGGTCAGCAAGATCGCGAAAAGCATTGATTCCGAGTCACCATTCGCGATCGCTAACTCGGTCAAAGAACGCATAAGGGGTTCCTATGAAGAAGGTCGCAACCTTGTGAACTATGTCGACTTCCTTTATTTGCCTGGCAAGAAGGCGCAGAAATACTATATCAACGAGGGTTTGCTGAGTACGTTTCCCGCGATCGTGCTCACATTGTTCGGTGCCATCACGGGATTGCTCTTCAAGAACGAATCGGTCGGGCCGACCAAGAAAATTGCTTGGTTACTGGCAGCTGGCGTCGCCTGTATTTTGCTCGGCCTCCTGTGGAGCTACCAGTTCCCGCTCATCAAACGGATCTGGAGTTCGTCGTTCATTCTCGTTGCGGGTGGACTCAGCGCGATACTCATGGCGATTTTTTATTGGATCATCGACGTCATGCAATGGCGGACGTGGTGCCAGCCATTCGTTTGGATAGGATCGAATGCGCTTACCATCTACGTGGTTGCGTCGATCGTGAGCTTCCCGCAGCTTGCCGCACGCTTTGTCGGAGGCGACATCGAGATCTATTTTGACACGCATGTCGCAAAAGGCTTTGGTGGACTGGTGATCGCTCTTGTCGGTCTGCTCCTTGCGATCCTGTTCACTCGATATCTGTACAAACGACAGATTCTTTTGCGGGTCTAGTTTAATAATATGGCTGTCCCGCTAGGCTTCAGCCTTGATCTTCGGCACTTCTAGCCGAACGCCACCCTGAAACGGTTCTCATTGTACTCCTTGAATTGCATTCCACTATTCGCTGCCTCTTTTCATTCGCTGTAGAAAAAAGCATGAAGAATCGAGTCGCATTGACTCATCGTTCGTTTTCCGGATAAATCCATCGACAGCGAATTTAAGGAGACAGCGAATAAGCACGCCTACGTTTGAAACGTAAAAGTGGTGGCGACCAGCGAAGGCGGCTAGGGTTCTGCCCTGTATGGAGCAGGCAATCCGTCTTGTCCGATACTATAGAGCGTCCCTGATACCTCGTCACGCACTTCGGTATCCGGCGGAAAATCAAGGATCAAATCGGCAGGTGCCAATTTTCCAATTTGGATTTCACGAACGGCTCCACGATGTCTAGTTGCCAGTTCTGGTATGCGTGAAGTCCAGACAACCAGTTCATACTGAGTAGGGATCCAAACGCCTTCAAAATTGAATGGCGATGTCGCCTTGAAACGGTATCCCCATTTTTCGTTTTTGTTGCCCACATCCCGCTGAAGGTGCCGCGTCATAGAAATGAGAAGTCCGTCTCGGGAAAGTTCAAACTTCGCAACACAGTCCGCGCCATAACGCAACAAATCGGTCGATGAGAATTCGACTTCGACCGTTGATGTGTTTTCGCCAATCCGAACGACCTTGGCTTGATCACAATTGAGCAAGAAATATTCTCCCACATTCCAAGAGTCGGGGACTTCCAAGTCAGGATTGTATTCGCGCCCGAGATATTGATCGAAGAAGCAGGCCATCGTCTCATGGTTGTCGTGCTTTGGGCGACGAATACTACCCAAACGTTTCTGTTGTATGTAGCCCCTCTCAACGATACTTGGATCACTCGCCACTTCCGATCGGGTTGGATCGCGAACTTCTTACACTAGCTGGTAGTTTCTTTGTTGCGACGATTCGGCGGCCGCCTTCGCTTCGCGAGCAAATCGATTTCGAGCCGAGGCGATCGTGGCGAAATGAGGAGCCAGCACTTGAATCGCTCTAGA
>JANPLJ010001202.1:0-3220 GCA_031426475.1 Pirellulaceae bacterium
CGACGGTTCCCAAAGAACGACGAACTTTACGATCAACATCGCCGACGTAGATGAATTCGATGTCGGGGCGATTACCGATCAAAGTACGGCAGTGAACACGGTCGCCGAGAACGCGGCGAACGGGTCGACGGTCGGTATCACAGCATTGGCAACCGACGCCGACGATACGACGAATGCGATCACCTATTCGCTTGTCGATACTGCGGGCGGGCGATTTGCAATCAACTCCTCAAACGGGATCGTAACGGTCGCCAATGGAAATCTGTTAGACTACGAGTCGAATACTCAGCATAACATTACTGTGCGAGCGACCAGTCAAGACGGTTCGTTCTCGACAAGTACCTTTTCGATCTCGGTCGCCAACAGCAACGACAATGCGCCGGTCATTACGTCCAGCAATACAGCGACTGTTACCGAGAATCAAACTTTCGTCCTACAGCTTACTGCCATCGATGCAGACTTACCTGTTCAGAGTCTAACCTTCGCAATCTTAGGTGGGCCTGACGATCAAGTTTTTGAGATTACTCCATCGAATGCTTTGATTTTTCGACGACCTCCCAATTTCGAGAATCCGAGAGACGCGAACTTCGACAATATCTATTCGGTTGTTGTGGGTGTCAGTGACGGAGCGGGGGGCACGAATTCTCGACTCATACAGGTTACTGTAACCAACATCAACGAAGCTCCAATCGTGCTCAGTCCCACGTACAGCCTGCTTCAGACAGATGTTCTGAATTCCGAACCAGGCGGCGTTCTCATCGGCGCAAGCGATCCAGAAGGCGATCCACTGACCGTCAGTCTAGTATCGAACACGAGCTATGGAACGTTGACGTTTATGCCAGACGGATCCTTTTCGTACATTCCCGTTTCTGATTTCTTGGGGATCGATAGCTTTACATTCGAAGTAAGCGACGGGGCAGGCGGCATAACCCAAGGTACGATCAGTTTGATCGTCAGCCCAGGATTCATTCCACCGACGCCTATTGTCCCGCAAGGGACGACGATACCAGACAGTGGATCCACGAATGGAGGCGAATCATCTACGGAATCGTCTACCCAAAGTCGCGGTTCTACGAATTCAGAAACGGAGACGAGCGGAAAGTCCGCATCGGAATCCCAATCGTCGACACCATCGCTTCAAATTACAACGCAGGTCCAGTCTCCAACTTCGGAAAAAGCCGCATCGGCCAACGCTCATAATACTGCCGCTGCGGTTTCTTCCATGGAACAATCCCATCACTCGATTTCTAACCGAGTCGACCGGAATGCAACGGCAGTCCGGCTTGCCGATTCGAGTTTGGAGTATCGGATCATTCGCGAGTTTGCTCGTCAAGCGAGCGTCAGAGCAGCAGAGCAAATTGCACTCGCCACGATCCAAAGTGTCGATCTAGTCCTGCACCATGGTCTTCTTTGGAATGATCTCGATCAACTTCGAGAACAGATTTCAACGGTTTCCGATGTGACCCCTATCACGATGGGAACGGCAACCGGCGTCGCGTCGGGGTTGTCGGTCGGTTACGTGATGTGGCTGTTACGAGGTGGCTATATCGTTGCGGGTGTCATGGCTCAATTGCCTGCTTGGGGATTGATCGATCCGCTCCCGATACTGTCTCAGTTAGATGACCTCGACGATGACGACGATGATTCGCTGGCTTCGATGGTCGACAAGTCCAATTCGCACCACGATTCCGAAGCGGACATTACCGAAACCAACCAAGATTTTCTCAACGCAGGTTCTGTCCATTCAAGTTAGTTCGATCGCCATTTAACTATCATGTCATTCTTATCGATCAAAAGTCGAATCACGCTCGGGCTGGTCAGCATGCTGACCAGTTCGATCATGCTGGCCATTTTCTTTGGCATTGGGCCCGATGTTCGCGAAGCAACGATTCAAGGACGTGCAGCCCTTTGCGAGTCGATCGCATTGAATTCATCCATTCTGGTTGGCCGCGGCGATTTCGTTAGCATGGAAGGAATCATTAAGGCGCTGGTCGAACGCAACCCTTCAATACTTTCTGCTGGTATTCGTCGTAGCGATGGAACGATGCATCTTGAGATCGGGCCGCATCAGGATCATTGGGTAAATCAAGCTGGGTATTCAACCGATGCTCAAGTTCAAGTCCCGCTTCGCAACGGGGACAAGCCTTGGGGAACTGTAGAGCTTCGCTTTGAACCGCTCCAGGATCAGACTCTCAAAGGATACGCTGCCAATCCGTGGCTCAAATTCATACTTTTAGTAGCGGCTGCCTCCTTTGTTACGTTTTACTTCTACCTTGGACGCGTTTTGAAGCAACTTGACCCGTCTAATGCAATTCCGAAACGCGTTCGAGCCGCTCTCGATACGTTGGCGGAAGGGCTCCTGGTCACCGACAAACGCGGACGCGTGGTGCTTGCCAACGAAGCGTTTGCAAAATGGACCGGTAAAGACCCGGACAAGATGATCGGTCAAGATGCTGGTAAGTTCGCTTGGCAAGCAAAGGATGGCGAAACGTCTGCTGGACCTTTTCCCTGGACCCGAGCCATCGAGGAAGCCGTCGCACAGCCGCAGGTCTATTTGAAGCTAGTCGACAAAGACAATCGCATGTTGACGCTCGTGGCAAACTCGTCGCCGGTGCTTGGCCAAGATGGTAAGTATCGAGGGGTTCTTACTTCCTTCGAAGATATTACGGAATTGCAGCAAAACCGAGTAGAACTATCGGAAGCTCGTGATTTGGCGGATGCTGCGAACCAAGCGAAGAGTGACTTCTTGGCGAGAATGAGTCATGAGATTCGAACACCGATGAATGCGATTCTCGGTTTTACCGAAATACTTCAGCGTGGAATGGCACGTGATGAAGATCAACGACGCGAGTACTTGCAAACAATTCAGAGCAGCGGCGAGCACTTGCTCACACTGATCAACGATATCCTCGACCTTTCGAAGATCGAATCGGGTAAGATGGATCTTGAGTTGGCTCGCTACGAGCCGATGGAAATCATCTCGCAAGCACTTTCTATTTTCCAACTGAAGGCTCAAGAAAAAGGATTGGTACTCAGTTGCCAAGCCAAGACATGGCTGCCACAAACGATTCTTGCCGACACTGTTCGTTTGCGACAAGTGATCATCAATCTCGTTGGCAACGCGATCAAGTTCACTGAACGCGGCAGCGTACACATTGTCGCTCGAATGGTGAAGGGACCTCGCCCGATGCTGGCGATCGACATTGTCGATACGGGAATC
>JANPLJ010001203.1:0-1732 GCA_031426475.1 Pirellulaceae bacterium
CCCAACGAACCTAGTGTTTCATCGAATTCTAGATTTAGGGTTTCAATTCGTAGCCGAACGTCGTAAGACTTCGGAGGAAGCGCATTAAACATCGCCTTACGAGCTTCGTCCAAATTCTGACGAATTCGGCTACCAACCCTAAAATCCAAGTTGGAAGAGGCACTAGATATCATCATGGATGCCGCTAGACCGATTTGCAAGGTTGCTACAGACAATTCGTCGCCGATGTGGCTATCATTACAATAGAAGTCCCACCTCCGTATCGATTCGCCTCGCTTCAGGATCCTGTCGTGACTCCATTTCGTAATGCCTCTTCTAGGGTAGTGTGTTTTTTCCTGCTAATCACGTTCTACGCGACCTGGCGAGACGACCTTGCAGCGGAACAACCGCCGGTTCCTAAAACGAATCGAGAACTGTCGATCGAGAGCATCGTTTCGGAGGTCGGAAAGTCGATTGTTGCTATTCACTCAAGTGATCGCGATGGCGATGAAACAGGTTTAGGCACAGGATTCATCATCAGTGCCGACGGGTTGATCGCGACGAATTTGCATGTGATCGGCGAAGGGAAGCCTCTTCGAGTCGAGTTACGATCGGGCCGCAGTCTGGAAGTGGTTTCGATCGAGGCAACTAGCAGTCCCAGTGAAGACCTTGCAATCATCCGTGTCGACCCAGGCGAACTTACGTTGGTGCCGTTAGCGTTTGCAAACGAGCCGATGATTGCGCAAGGCACGTCTGTTCTCGCTTTCGGCAATCCTCTCGGGCTTCGGCACTCCGTTGTACAAGGTGTCGTCTCTGCCATTCGCGAGATTGAGGAACGTGAAATGATTCAGCTTGCGATTCCGATCGAACCAGGCAACAGCGGTGGACCCGTAGTCGACCTTGAAAAGAAGGTTCACGGTATCATCAACATGAAGTCGTCGTTCAAAAACAATATAGGCTTTGCCATTCCGATTGCGCGTCTGGCAACGTTGATGCAGAAGTTGAATCCGATTGCGATGGATCGATGGGTCTTTCTTGCGAGAGTCGATCCAAAACTTTGGAATGTTCAAGGTGGTGGTCACTGGACGGAGCGATCCGGTGTGATTCGTGTTACGGGCAGTGGCAATGGGTTCGGTGGCCGAATCTTGTGCTTGAGTAAACGGGAAGTCCCGCGAAAATCTTTCGAGGTTGCCGTTGATGTCAAGTTAGATGACGAAAGCGGAGCTGCCGGACTTGTCTTTCACGCGGATGGAGGCGATCGTCATTACGGTTTTTATCCGAGCAACCGTAAGCTTCGATTGACTTGTTTCAAGGGGCCAGGCGTGATGACATGGGAGGTTATCAAAGATGTCGCTAGCAGACACTATACGCTGGACGGATGGAACGAATTGAAAGTTCACGTCGAAGGAAATCAGATTCGATGCTCCGTCAACGGTTTCCAAGTTCTCGAGGTTACGCACGATGGTCTATCCGATGGACAAGTTGGGCTTGCTGCCTTTCGCGGGACCGTCGCTGAGTTTCGACGATTTCGTGTTGCTGAAAATCTCGACGATCTTCCGCTTAGCATTGCGGCTCGACAAGCGATTGTCGAACTTGTCGAGCGACGTTCCGAAGTCGATGCGATCGACGAAGACGCGATCACACAGCTCGCCGCGTCCCCTGACGCGGCAGCTCGAGAACTAGTTCGACAAGCTGACATCCTCACTCGTCGCGCAGAAGGACTGAAGCGAATCGTCGAAGATGTTCAGCTGGC
>JANPLJ010001204.1:0-2417 GCA_031426475.1 Pirellulaceae bacterium
CAAATAGCAAAGAATGTGCTTGAACGAGGGTATCGTGCGGTTGTTACCGCTCGCGACCCTCAAGACGTTCAAGACTTGGCTGCATTCGGTGACGCATTAGTTCTCAAGTTAGACGTTACTAATCGATCTCAGGCCGAGGAAGCAGTGAAAGCTGCAGAGGACCATTTTGGAAGTATTGACGTTTTAGTCAATAATGCGGGGATCGGTTACTTTGCCGCCGTTGAAGAAAGCGACGAAGCAGAGGTTCGCAAGATGTTCGAGGTCAACGTTTTTGGCCTATGCCGAATGATCCATATCGTTCTTCCCGGGATGCGAAAACGCCGTAACGGGTTTATCGTCAATCTCTCGTCGATTGCCGGACTGCGTTCGTTCCCTGCGCTTGGCTACTACAACTCAACGAAATTTGCGGTCGAAGGTCTATCGGAAGCACTTTGGCAGGAAGTAGAACCATTGGGCATTAAGGTGATGCTCGTCGAACCGAGTGGCTTCCGAACGGACTGGGCAGGACGATCGGCCAACGAAACAATGCATCCAATCGACGACTACGCGGACACAGCCCATAAAAACATACAGCAGCTACGCGCCGTTTCGGGACAGCAAGCTGGCGACCCGGTCCGCGCCGCCGAAGCGATCGTGCACGCTGTCGAATCCCCTAACCCACCGCGCCGTCTTTTGCTTGGCAATGATTCTTACGACGGAGCGATCGCAAAGCTCGACGAACTTCGAATCGCGTTTACGGAATGGGAAGCTGTATCGCGCGGAGCCGATTTTCCTGAAGCCTCACCTGCCTTGATGGCTTGATGTTTTCACAAACCATCGCAAGCATTTCGATTTCAGCGCCGAGCGACTGACGATAGAAGTCGAGTGCCTCATCGCAACGACCAGCAAAAAAAGTGGGGCGTAGTCGTTGTGTTAGACATAATTTTCCATTGGCGAATTTGTGAATCGAACTGCGAAACGAAAATAGCTTCATGCGACAGAAGACAGCTCAAACACCTGACGGACTTCGACAGAGCCGACGCGTGCACCCGAATGTCGGGCTGCGATGGCCATTGCTTCGTGTTGGTCGTCTGCGAGAATCAAGTAGTAACCTCCCAAAACTTCATGCGTCTCGGCAAAAGGCCCGTCCGTGATCTGCTTTCGACCATCTCGGACACGGACACAGGTGGCAGTCGTCGATGGATACAACGGTGAGGCACTGAGGTACCGGCCCCGCGAGTTCAATTCGTGAGTCAACCTCACAGCCTCTTGCATTGCTGCCAAATGCGCCTCGGGTCCAGCCTTGTTCCACACGGCTTCATCGTCGTAGCATAGAAACATGAACTTCTTGAGTGCGTCGATTCGCTCCGGTTCGAGGTTCTCCGAAGGTAATCCTTCGAGCTTGAAAATAGGTCGAATTTCAACGGTTCCTTTCTTAACCGGAGGTAGACGGGCAGCAATTGCGATCGCTTCGTCCAGGTTCGCGACATCGATGATGTAGTAACCGCCAAGTTGCTCCGTTGTTTCTGTGAACGGTCCGGCCGTGATCATCGATTTGCCATCGCGTACTCGCACCGTCGTCGCAGTGGCAACGGGATGCAGCGGCGAAGCGGTCAAGAATTTCCCCTCCGCGGCCAACTCTTGACAGATCCCCATCGAAGTTGCGACGCATTGATTCCATTCATCAGGAGTCCAAGCGTCTTCTGGGCTGTAGATAAGCAGCATGTATTTCATGATCGGTCCCGTACTGCGTCAGAAGATGAAAGTGATTTCCCCATTGCGAGCGCAAAGATCGCCGGATATCTCAACCCGAGTGCTATCCACATGACGACGCCGATGATGATCGGAAAGAACCAAGGATCACCGACTCGCAGGTGGGCCCAGACGGCTCCTCCGAGATAGCCCGTGACCAAGATCGCGCCTAAGAATGATGTACGTGGAATGAGAAGTAGGAGTGTGACACCAACTTCGAGTACGCCGAGGATCGGCGAGAGTTCCGTAATAATGCCCAGGTGATCGAACATCTCCGTTTTTCCAGGAAAGTCGATGAATTTTGGGACCCCGCTGACCCCAATTAAGAAGAGACCGACCAAAATGGTCAGTACCCATCCGGTGATGTGCTGCGCTTTTGATGGCATCGTTACTCCATGGTTCGTTAAAAAGTGATCTGGGATTCGGCTGTACTGGCAGAAATGGTCCCGACGGATCAGACATCAGCTTCGGCAAAATAGTTGGAACAATCTGCCATGACAACCCATCAAACCAGAGAAACGTCGTTATCTTCTGACGAATCATAGTGTGCTCCTGTGTGATTCCCCAAAAGCCTTAGCAAAATCAGGATTTCATCCAATAGTCGAACGAAAGGTCGAGCGATCGACAATCCCGAAGAGAATTTTTCGAAAAAGGTAATTCGTTGAAACTGGACACTTTCCTGCTCA
>JANPLJ010001205.1:0-3738 GCA_031426475.1 Pirellulaceae bacterium
CGGGCAGCGAACGCAAACTCTCCATTCGAACTGCGCGCTTACGACGCCCGCGGGGCCTATCGCATTCAGTCCTGGAGCGTCGACGTGACCGGAGTCAACACGCCACCGGCTTTGGCTCCGATCGTTACTGAATTCGAAGGATCATCCAGTCGAACGAATAGCAATTCAAACGCCGCGTCTACTCGATCGAATGTTGGACAACCTCAAATCGTGCTCGTCGAAGGCGACGTCGTCTCCATTCCCGTCAGTGCATCCGACGCGGATAATGATCGCCTCTTTTATTGGGCCGATCGCCTTCCTCCATCGGCGATCTTTGATCCGATTGCCAATACCATTCGCTATCGTCCGGGGCCCAACGCTGCGGGACGTTACGAGCGAGTGACGGCTTACGCTAGCGATGGGATTGCGATCGTCGAGACCACGTTTGATATCGTGGTAACGAATCGCAATACCGGACCGACGCTTGCTCCGATCGCCGACCGTGCCATTCGAGAAGGTGATTCGCTTGTCATCTCTGTTCGGGGACAAGATAGCGATAACGATCAGCTTCGCTATTATTCGGGAAATCTTCCGCCTGGTGCCTACCTTGACCCCAACACGGGAATCCTCGAATGGACGCCCGGATTTGATCAGCACGGTGTTTATCTGATCGATTTACTCGTCGACGATGGGCTGTTGACGGCGACGCGTAGCTTCACCATCACGGTCACAAATTTGAACGGCCCGGTTAGCTTCCCACGACTGGAACCGTTTCAAATTCTCGAAGGACAGCCGTTGCGACTTCGAATCGCCGCTACGGATCCCGAATCCCCGGCGAGTTCCAATAACCCATTCGAATCCAGTACCGAGTTTTTCACCGACGTCGGACTTGATCAAGCGCGCTTGCTTTACTCGCATTCTATGTTTCCATCGGGCGCGGCATACGATTCGACGACAGGCGTCTTCACGTGGACGCCCGGCTTCAGCCAAAGTGGCAATTACGACATTCAGTTCAACGCTTCTGACGACGGTGACGGGACAGGTGTACCATCGCAAGCTAGTGTTCGACTGACCGTCGAAGTCGTCGATGCTAGGAGCGCCCCGGTCATCGTCGCGATCGCGAACCAACAGATCGCTCGAGATTCCTCGGGAGCTCTCAACGTTTTCGCGACCGACGCCGACGGTGATGCGATCGTTTTGTCTGCGAGTTTGGATGAGTCGATCGCTGGTTCGATCAGTCAACTTCCCGACTTTGTAACGTTCATCGATCAAGGAAATGGTGCTGGGCGATTCACATGGAATCCGACGGCTGGTGATCGAGGGAGTTATCTTTTGGTCGTCCGCGCTCAAGATGCGTTGAACGCCAGCATTGTGACCTCGACGTCGTTTGTCTTGAGCGTTACGAGTGTCAACGAGCCGCCAACGATCAGTCGGCTCGGTTCGCGGATCGCGTTGACCGACCGAGAATCGACGATTGAGTTTGTCGTTGCCGATCCGGATCGCGATCCGATAAGCGTTCGGGCTGACGGACTTCCTTCTGGAGCCGTATTAGAACCGACGAGTATCAGCAATCGATACCGCCTGCGATGGACGCCGACGCTTGCCCAGCTTGGAAGCAACGCCATCACCGTTACCGCAACAGATGATGGACGAGCGGGCGCCGCAACGATCCTTTCAACGAGTCAGTCATTCGCGTGGCTAGTACGCGGGAACAACCAAGGGCCGGTTCTATCCCTAGTCGGTTCGCAACAAATTGCCGAAGGAGATCTACTGACGATTCTGCCGTCGGCCATCGACGGAGACAACGACCCACTCGTTTGGACCGCTCGAACGTTGGATATTTCCGGTTCAACGAGTGCTTTGCCACCGGGTTTCCAGTTGGATTCTATCACCGGTAGGATCACTTGGCTGCCAACTCGCGACCAGTCTGGCGTTTACTCGATTCGATTGACCGTATCCGATGGAGCGGTGGTCCGCAGTGAAGACGTCCTTATTACCGTCACGGAGACAAATCGGGGTCCGGTCTTCCCAAGCTACCCCCGAATCTCGATCGATGAAGGGCAATCGTTCAACTTTCCGGTTCTCGCATTCGATCCCGACGGAGACTCGGTTCGCTATCAATTGCTTTCACCGAGGCCGGCCGGGCTCGAATTCAATGAGTTGAATGGGTTGATCCAGTGGACACCAAGCTTTGACGCATCCGGTGTGTACCAGCTGGATATTCGAGCCGTCGATGCCGCCGGCTCGGCCGCGACGACGAGCTTCAAACTCAACGTCTCCAACGTCAATCGCGCACCTACGATGACGCTCGCTTCGACAGCGGTATTCGTCGTCGGGCAATCATCCACACTGACGATACCTATTGCAGATGCAGATCTCGATCCATTGCAACTCACGGCCCTTGGATTGCCTGCTGGGGCAACGTTCGACACCGCTTCCAGGACAGTTCAATGGACTCCAGAAGCATTCCAGCTCGGTGACTACACCGTTCGATTTACCGCCACCGATGGCCTCACCAGTGTAGCGAGATCATCTCAATGGAGCGTTGTCGCTTCGGCCGAGGCGCCTTCCGCACGCATCATTGTGACCCCCAGTTTTGCCGTATCGTCAGGAACAACGGTTATCGTCGAACCGATTGCCGATAGCCGCTCGACCTTGGCATCGATTCAGTTAGAAATCGATGGCGTGCCGCAGTTGTTGGATAGCCAAGGTCGCGCCACCTTCATTCCTTCATCGTCCGGTAGATATCAAGCCAAAGCGACAATCACCGATACGAATGGCCTTCAGCGTGTTGTGCACGAAGTGATTCGCGTTCGAAATGCTTCTGACCTTACGCCGCCAGCCATCTCCAGCTCGATTCCGAATTCGCTCGCGATCTCCGCTCTATTCTCCACGAACATCACCATTCAAGATGCAAGTCTCGATGAATACTCCATCGATTTGATTCCTCAAGGGACAGACCGTCGGATAACCTTGACGAAAGGCACGGCAAGCGGAGTCGTTCCACTCAACATCGATCCGCAAAGTTTACAAAACGGATTCTACCGAATGCGGATTCGTGCCGTCGATCTTGGCGGACTAGAAACAGTTCGTGAACACGCTATCGAAATCAACACCCTGGCTAAGTCTGCGTCATTTCAAGACCAAGTCCGTGATCTCGAAACGACACTCGCGGGTATCCCAGTGCGACTGGACCGGTTCTATTCCAGTCTCAGCGTCGATGGGAATCTGCCGAGTCGTTCAAGCGGATTGTTGTCAAGCGGTTGGTCATTCCCGCTTCTGGAACCCAACATTGCGATTCAATCGGATTTGAGTTCGGGCACGGAAGGGTCTGTTTCGTCGATCGCACAAGCTTGGACACAAGGAATGCGATTGTACCTCACGCGACCCGATGGCGTTCGAGCTGGTTTCAGCTTCAGTCCGCAAACGACGCTCATCGCAGGTCGCACGTACTTTACGCCTCATTTCGAATCGGACGACCCACAATGGTCGCTCGCCACGCCGGACTCGTTGCTTGTTCGCGTCGCCAACGGATTCTTCACTGCGGCAGGCGGCCTGCCGTTCAACCCGTTGAATATCGTAGAGGACGGAGAATGGGAGTTGCAGCTGACTGCACCCGATGGGACAAGCTATCGCTACGCAGACAACCAATTGCAACGTATCGCTGCAAGCAACGGCAAGCAGTTATTGGCCACCACGAGCGGCTTAATTGCTGAAGATGGTTCGCGCATCAGTTTCATTCGCAACGAGTTTAGACAG
>JANPLJ010001206.1:0-3116 GCA_031426475.1 Pirellulaceae bacterium
CTCCGAGTGGGTGAGCTAGGGCTTTGGGGGGAGGGAAAGGGGGGAAATGGCTTGTAGGAATTGTCTGGAACTCCTTCCCATAGCCCGTTGGTCCAGGGACTGGGCGAGCCGTTTCGCTACATTACCATCCGATTCATCTTGCCCTGGCTGGCATTGAGCCGCTAGAAAGAGACGAAGAATCTTCACGCGGGTCGACGCTGGAAGCGTTGAATGTTTTCGGTAGGAAGCAATGGAGTGCGGTGATGCAAGTACGGTTGGATGATCTTGCCAACAAGTTGGGAGGCACCGTTCTAGGTGACGGTGGACAGATGGTCGAAAACGCGCTGCCGTTGCAGGATGCAAGCGAGGGCCATTTGACCTTACTTGACTCGATCAAGCATATCCCGCGATTCCTTCGCTCTTCCGCCACCGCCGCAATGGTTTCGAAGGAGGATTCCCAAGCGATCTTCGAACACTCGCAGAGACCCATCATCGCGGTTACCGATCTCCACGCTGCCTTTACCCAAGCGATCCAATTCTTGCGTCCATCGATCGCTGATGCATACCAAGGAATCGATCCCCGAGCCATCATCGATCCGTCTGCGAAAATCGTCGGCGACGTGTACATCGGTCCGAACACAACGATTGGACGCCAATGTTCAGTCGCTGAAGGTTGCCGAATTCACGCTGGCGTCCACTTGATGGACGGCTGTCACATCGGGGAAGACTGCGAGATTTTCCCCGGTTGCGTTCTCTACCCGGGAACTATTCTCGGCAAACGAATCACTTTGCATGCCTGCGTCGTCATCGGTGCCTACGGGTTCGGATATAAGCTGCGCGGTGGACGACACGAACGAACGGCTCAGTTGGGTTGGGTCGAACTTGAAAACGATGTCGAGGTAGGAGCGAACACCACGATCGATCGAGGCACCTATGGTCCGACGCGGATCGGTGAGGGGACCAAATTGGATAATCAAATTCAGATCGGCCACAACGTCCATCTCGGCAAGCACAACTTGATGTGCGCCCAAGTTGGAATCGCAGGTAGTTCGTCGACCGGCGACTATGTCGTGCTGGGTGGGCAAGTCGGCGTGCGCGATCATGTCCACATCGGTGAACACTGTCTGGCGGCCGCTCAATCCGGAATCGCTCGCGATCTCGAAGCCAACGAGAGCGTGATGGGAACGCCAGCGATTGCAAGTCGCGATTCGACACAAGTTTGGATTTTGTCGCAACGTCTGCCGGAAATGAAAAAGCAACTGAAAGAACTCACTGCATCGATTGACACAATCCAATCGCAGCTTGCTGCGACGGCAGAACATCGCTTGAAAGCGGCATAGTACTTTGTCCAATTTTCTATTGCACAAGCAAATCGTTGAACCGCATGCCCATCGGACCGCGAGTAAGCGGGTATTGAAAGTACTGCGCGATCGACGCTTCGCGCGTGGGCAACGCCGTGAAGCATTTTATGTAGCCACATTCGTCAGAATGTGGAGTGTTGGCGCTTCCATCCACGTTCTGACGAACGCGGCTACGCCAGAACCTTTAGAACCAGAACCTATCTAAATCATGAATGAATCGTCGCCGATCGGAATCGTTGCTGGTTGGGGAAATTATCCGCTGTCCGTTGCTCGAGCCCTGAAGACCGCCAACCAATCGGTGGTCGTAGCAGCGTTGGATCGCCACGCGGATCCTTCGATCTCGCGTTGGGCCGATCAATTAAGTTGGCTCGGCGTTGCCAAGCTAGGTGCACACCAACGGCTCTTTCAAAGGCACGGCGTCAAACGAGTCGTTCTCGCAGGGAAACTGTTTAAAGAAAAGATGCTGTTCCATGGCCGAGGCTGGGTTGGGTTGATGCCTGACATCGAATGCCTTCGAGCTTTCTTTCATATCGTGATCACGCGTCGAGATGACTCGGGGGACGATTCCTTGATGATGGCCATCGTGAAGTCTTACCAACGAAAGGGAATCGAAATTGTGCCTGGTACGGAATATGCGCCGGAGCTTCTCGCAAAGCCTGGAATCCTGACGCGAACACGCCCAAGCCGTTCGGTCCAAAAAGATATCGAATTCGGATGGCGTATCGCGAAGCAAATGGGAGGTCTCGATATTGGTCAAAGCATAACCGTGCGCGACCAAGCGGTCCTGGCAGTCGAAGCTGTCGAAGGGACCGATGCATGCATCACCCGGACTGCCGCATTATGCCCGCGAGGAGGATTCACGCTGGTGAAGGTCGCCAAGCCACAGCAAGATCGCAGGTTTGACCAACCGACTATCGGCACTCAGACTATCGATCGATTGAAACGCAGCGGGGGTCGTGCGATTGCAATCGAAGCGGGCGAAACCATCATTGTAGATCGCGAAGAGGTTATCCGCCAAGCGGACGCGGCGGGGATCGCAATTGTTTCTCTATCGTCAAGCGAAATGCAAAATGCGAGTTGATCGTTTCCCTGACACTGCGTCGACTGAAGTTTCGACTGAAGTATGGCTCCCTCTCCCCCGGCTTTGCGGGGGAGAGGGTTGGGGTGGCCTGATGAAAATGCTAAAAACTAGGCAAGATTGGTGTTTTACGGAGAAGCGAACTGACACGAATATCTCCTCCCTTCTCCCCCGGCTTTGCGGGGGAGAAGGGCCGGGGATGAGGGGGCCGAGCGAGTTTGAAATGCAAAGATATCTTGGAAATTCGTGCCGTTTCGCCCCTCACCCCCCAACCCCCTCTCCCCGAAACGGGGCGAGGGGGAGGACGGTTTCTCGTAGGTTGTCTCTACTTGGCTATACAACATTTTCATCAGGCCAGGGTTGGGGTCAGGGGGGCTCGTTTTCAAGCGATTGGGGGTCCTTCTTCAGTTTTCTCGTTATCAACTGCCTGCTCCTCGCGTCTGTCGGCTGCAGCATGTCAGCTCCGATGTATGTTTGGCAGCCGCCCCTCAATCAGCCCCGTGCGATCAAGACGATCGCTTTGGCTCCTCTTCATGGCGACGGGGAGCTCGCAGCGAAACTCGACAAGGCCATGATCGAATCGCAACCCAAAATAGGCGATTCAATCACTCTGCTTCACCCCAAGCTTCTCGAGGAAATGACGAGTATCCAGTTAGCTTCATTCGACGGCCGCCCAAGTGACGTGGCGGGGCTCGAGC
>JANPLJ010001207.1:0-5283 GCA_031426475.1 Pirellulaceae bacterium
TCAAATGTGCATTCCATTACACCACTCCCATCAAAGCGTTTTCGAAATACTAGCAAAACGCAAGATTATGCTCTAAAACGACTTGCAAAATAAAGAGCGATTTGGGACAGTCGAACTACTCACAAGATTCTCGACGAACCACCGAAGGTAAGCGATCTTGCAAAAGGTTCGAAGTCGACGAAAAAGACGAGAGCGTCCAAGAAGAATTAGAACTTTCAGCATACTGACTCGCCTATGACACACATAAGTAAAAAGACCATTCATCGTCGTCGACTGATTCGAGATACGGCTCTCCTTGGTGCAACGATGCCCAACGTTGCTCCCCTATTTGCGTTAGAAAGCAAGTCGCCTAAGGAGTTTCGGTTGTGGGCGATTGGAGACGCGCATGTCGGAACCGACATCGAGCGTCAACGCGAATCGCTTGCCGATGCGATTCGTCAGTCTGAATTTGGTGGCAAGGAAGGATCTCCACCGTTCGAATGGGATATCGCAATCAACGTTGGAGATTTTTCGGGCACGCAAGGCCCACCTGATGACAAGGAGGGACTCGAGGTCGTCCGACAGTTTTCGGCGCTGACGAAGCATCGTCGCGAAGACTTTTACGATATCGCCGGCAACCATGATGCAAGTGGACCTGGCGAGCCGACGCAATGGTGGTTTCGTAAGTACGTCGACCCGATGGGCGAAAACACCGAGCATTCGGGCGTCGATCCGGCTCGCCGAAGGTATCCGACGATTGGAACTTGGGAACGTTACGAGTTCCGCGTGGGAAATTTGCTCTTTCTCATGATGAGCGATCGAAACGATCTGCCGTTGCCAGTTGGGCGTGGTAAACGAGGTGGTTATCCGGCAGGCGCGGTTACCAGCGAAACCGTCGCCTGGTGGAAGGATCGGGTTGAAGCCAATCGCGATTCGGTCCTCATCTCAGCTCATCATCATATGCTCCGCGAGACTACCGTCGGCTCTGGCGACTTCGAAGGCGGAACCCTGAATCCCGACGGAAGCTACACAAGTCGCTACCATGGCTATCAAAAAGATGGCGGCAGTCCAGAAGGCTCGTCATATCTCTATTATGTGGATGATCAACCCAAAGCGATGGCCTTCGAAAAATATCTCGATGCTCATCCTGGAGCTATCGATCTCTGGTTCGGTGGTCATACTCACACCAATCCGGATGACAAGCTGAACGGTCGCACACACATCGAACGCAAGTGGGAGGCAACTTTCATCAACTGCTGTTGTCTGACTCGATATCACGTTTCTAAGAGTTCGAGACCGCTGAGTCGGCTGCTAACCTTTACCGAAGGGAGTAACGAAGTGCGAGTCCAGTGCTACTTGCACACGAATACGCATGCCGCTCAAGGTTGGTATCCGAAAGTCGAACAAATCATTAGATTGAACAAGCCTTTTCGAATGAGCTAACGTCAACGTGACAGCCCACGGGCCCGGCAGGCAAGGCCGATCAGTAATCTGTAAATCCGAACTATGAGATTATCCTTTCCTCGACGCATATCTGAAGTCCGTGAACGCCGAGAAATCTGATCTCACCACGACCAAGAAAAAGAAAAAAGCATAAACAACCAAACGAAGTATTCGACAAAGTCGACTGCGGAAGGGTGACCAACCGTGGAGAGGAAGCCGAGATCAATGCATTGGCACATGCGATTCATTGCTGACCGGAATTCGAACCGTACTTGATTGCATTCTGGCTGAATCGAATCGTTCTTCATTCGGGAAACTTCGCGGACTCATAATACGAAGACTTTAACACGTGGGTCGCCGAGTGCGCTTTGAAGGCGTGACCAACCAGAGAATGCCAGGATTTTTTCGTTCCGTTGCTCAAAGCCCGAACATTGATTGGATACGTCCTGAGTCTCAGCCATTGGCTGTTTGCCTTCATTCGCTGTCAGGAAGAAGACCATAACTCGACAGCGAATGAAAAGAGACAGCGAATGAAAAGAGACAGCGAATGAGAAGAGACGTCGAATTTGGGCGGGCCGCGTCCGCCGTTCCTGGTACAAGACAGTGTTCTAGGCATTTGCCCAGACTTGCGTTCGCTCTTGATCCCTCGGTGTCGATCGGGAATGCGGATCTAGGCCTTCGGCGGAACCCTGGTTGCTTGAGGATCGTGTTTGAATTACGGTAGACAGAGATGGAATTGACTTTATTGACTGTATCATCCGAATGGGAACGCAGTTCTCTAGCAACGAACTAAGTGAATGAAGTCAAGACTTTTGGATTGCGTTCGACGATTCCTGCCCAGCATCCCACCTACTAAACATCCCACCTACCAACTGTGATTCGGTCAATGGCCAACAGAGCCAATGTTCTTGCAATTCGTCCGTATATTATTGCGAAGGTCGCATGTGTGGCGAACGTCTGGGCTCCAACACAGTCTGACGCTGTCCATTTTGGGTTGCGAATGCTTTTTGTGGGGTCGTTCATTCTTGCTTTTTTGTGCGTTGATGCGAATGAACGCTGCGTTCGTGGGGCGGACGGTGACAATGCGATGGTCAAGGATCAAGTTGCTACGTTAGCGGATCGAATTGATGCTTTGATACCGGCGAGCGTTGAAGGACTGTCGGCATCGGTGGCCGATGATGGGACGCTCTTGCGGCGATTGTCGTTGGACTTGCGAGGTGTCGTTCCAACGAAATCAGAGTTGGATACGTTCATTGCCGATGCATCGCCGGATCGATGGTCGAAGTGGGTGAAAATGTTTTTAGCGGACCCGCTTTGCGATGAGAATCTGGTGGCGTTTTTCGATCGAACGTTCATGCTCCGTAGACCGAATGTGCATGTCGATCGTGCGGGGTGGCTAACTTATCTACGCGAACAAGTTGGAATCGACGTCGCAATCGATCAGCTATCGGCACAACTTCTTTATTCGCCATGGTGGAATCGCGACCATCGTCGATCACAGCGATTCTATCTCGATCGAAGCGGCGATCCGAACTTGATTGCGCGGGATGTTGGCCGAATATTTCTTGGACGCGACTATCAGTGCGCACAATGTCACGATCATCCATCGATCGAAGATTACAAGCAGATCGACTACCAGGGATTGTTAGCGTTCGTATCGCCGGGCAATTTGGCAGAAGTTGCATATAAGGATGGGGAAGGCAAAGATCAGAAAGTCCAGCTCTATGTAGAGCGCGCCGCTGGCGATGCCCCCTTTGAATCGGTATTTGATAAAGGCGTCTCGTTCCGAAGCGGGCCACGATTACCTCAGCAACCCGAACAGTTTGAAGAGTATGCGATGCCGGATGCGAGGTATACGACCGAGCGACTTCTGGGTGCGATGTCGGGTACCGCGTTGCCTCCCAAGCAAAGTCGTCGACAGATGTTGGCGGACCAGATCACAGCTCGAAGCAATCGAGTCTTCGTGGGTAACTGGGCCAATCGATTGTGGGCGTTGATGTTCGGGCAAGGATTGGTCGCTCCGCTCGATATGCATCACGCCGGTAATCCACCTTCGTATCCTGCTTTGTATGCGTTGATCGCAGAAGGACTCGTTGAAGTCGAGATGCAGCCGAAAAAATTTCTCGAGCAACTTGCCAGCTCCAAAGTCTATCAACGTGCTGGCATCACTCGTTTACAGTCGACCGGGAACGAACCGCCGGTAATGCCGGATTTCGTAACCAACGATCAAGCGTCCAGCATTCGAGCTTTTATTGCTGCGAAACAAACGGATTCAGATCAACAGAAAGCAACTTTAAGTGCAGCCGAAGCGGAAGCTAGTAAACTGTTGGACGCGGCTCGCGATGCATGGCGCAAAATCCAAGTCGATCGAGCGAAGCTGCGAGCTGACTTAGATGCCGCCGAGGCCGTGATGTTGGACGCAAAAAAGAAACAAGCTGAAACGGCAGTCGCTTACGCTGCAGCGCAGAAAAAGCTTGCCGATGAAAAATCGCGAATAGTCTTGCTCGACGAATCGGCGGCCAAGCTTCAACAAGCTGCCAACGTTTCCGGCGCTGAAGATCCTGAGCTGAAGCAAGTTTTGACGATAGCAAAGCAACGCGCTGATACAACGCGTGGCCAAATTCCGAATCTTGAGAAAGCGGTCATCGATACCAAAGCCGCGTCGGAAGCTGCCGTCTCGATTGTAAAAACAGCAACTGAGAAAGTTCAGGCGGTCGCTGCGCAAATTCTCCCGATTCAGAAGTTGCTTGCAGAAGCCGATGTCGCGATGGTTACGGCTCGCGATCGATGGTCTGCAGCGAACTCATCCACTCACCGCTTGGAGCTTGATCGCGTCATTCTGAATCGCATTTCGATGTGGTTGGACAGCTTGGATGCGATCGCGAGATGCAGCCGAGAAAAATCCGAAGCATTACAGACTGCGGCCAGCTTAGAAATGCAGATTATGGCAGTAAAGGAAGCGGTCGCGTTTTCCCAGAATGAACTTTCGGACGCCGAACCTGCTGAAAAGAATGCGAACGACGGTTTAGCCAACGCGACGAATGCGATGGAGCAATTTATGGCAGGAGTTCGACAGCTTCACCAGACACTCGACGATTTAAGTGCGTCGACGAAGTTGTTGCCTGAGAATGAATCCTTGACGGTTGCTCAAAAGTCCATTCGCGAGGAACTGGAAAAGAGACAGAGCCAATCGGGAGTTTTGCAATCGGAACTCGACGCTGCGAGACTGGCGATGGCAACCGCGTCGAAAATCGTTGCGGAACGAAAGCAAGTGTACGTCACGAAGCAAACGGAACTGCAAATGTTCCTCGATCGACAAGCGGCGGCGAAGTTGCTTGCTGAACAGAAAGAATCGGAATTGGAGTCGAGTCGTAGCAAGTGTCGCGAACATTGGTCAGGTGTCGACTCGGATGCTGTCCAGCAGTTGAAAATCGCCGGCTTTCAACCGTTGACACCTGAACAACTTTGTTGGAGTACGTTACGAATTACGGGGCATTTGGATGCGCATATTCAGAACGAGCTCGCTGAGATAGACAAGAATTCGCCGCTTCCTGCTGATGCCGACTCCCCGACGAAGGCCAGGCGAACTCGACAAGCGGTCCGAACGGCTTTCGATAAGCTACGAGGTAACGCGGATGCGTATGTTTCACTTTATTCCTCGGGTCCTGACAAAACGCAAGATGATTTTTTTGCATCGGCCGATCAAGCACTCTATACATCGAATGCTGGCACGGTCTTTGCATGGGCGGCAGCTGGAAATAGTAATCCGACCCAACTGGCGATTGCGATGACCGATAACAAGGAGATTGTGGAGATGTTATATTGGTCATACCTGTGTCGAGCTCCCAAAGAACATGAAGT
>JANPLJ010001208.1:0-1320 GCA_031426475.1 Pirellulaceae bacterium
TGAACGCGCACCGGCGCGCGCCGACGGGTTTCTCAGTTTTGTATCGCACTACCCCGGACGGCTTGCGCCGTCCCGCTACTTAAGTCCACGCCATTGGAGCTTGCTTCGTCTGAAGCAATGGCTTTGGGCTGCTTGTAGTCAGCAAGTTCACGACGAGTCTGAGCCTTTGGTGGCCACATGGCTACTCGGCGATCAGCGCGCAACGACCAGCCGCTGTGCAAAACCTACGCATGGCTTGCGAGCTATCCACGCACCCCGATACGCTTCGCTTTCTCGCAAAGAAAAAAGAATGGCTGTTCGTCTGCCACAGAACGGCTCGAGATGGCTCTGTCTATGGCGTTACCGATAAATGCCTTGGTTTAATGCAAGCTGTGGCATTCTTTTGGCACTGGGCATGCTTTAGAGGTATGTCGAACTCAGATGGTTTGAGAATGATCAATAGCCACTCGATCGCTTGACGCCTAAATCCTAACTTGAAAGCTTACTGAACTTATGCCGCAATCCAACTTCGAATCCACAAAACTATCACGCCGAAAGGTTCTAACGACAACGGTGGCCGCAACGGCCTCGGTTTCCATGGCAGCTTGGCCTTCGTTTGTTCCGGTCGCGTATGCCGCTGACGCTCCTGAGAAACCAAAGGTCAACTTTGGCTTTATTGCCTTAACCGATTGCTCGCCGTTGGTTATTGCTCACGAGAAAGGGCTATTCAAGAAGTACGGGATCGAATCCTCGCCGGTCAAACCTGCGAACTGGGCTGCCGTCCGCGACGCTCTCGTAAAAGGCGATATCGACTGCACGCATATGCTGCTCGGCATGCCGATCGCCAGCACCATAGGATTGGGAGGTACGAAGCCGGTACCGATGGTTGTGCCATGGATCATGAACCGAAATGGACAAGCAATCACGCTCAAGTCCGATTGGAAAGGGAAGGTCGCAGGAGATCCTAAGGCGTTAAAACCGCTGGTCGATGAAGCGAATAAGAAGGGACAACGTTTAACCTTCGCGATGACTTTTCCACCGGGAACACACGCGATGTGGATTCGATATTACCTAGCTGTGGGTGGAGTAAATCCAGATTTGGATGTCGATTTGATCACGATTCCGCCTCCGCAAATGGTCCAGAATATGAAGATCGGCAAGATGGATGGATTCTGCGTCGGTGAGCCATGGAATGCGCGGGCCATCGCTGAGAATGTTGGATACACATCGGTTGCGACCCAAGAAATATGGAAAGATCATCCGGAAAAAGTCTGTGCCTTTACTGCTGAGTTTGCGGAGAAGAACCCCAAGACCGTCAAGGCGGTATTGAAGGCGGTTCAT
>JANPLJ010001209.1:0-4486 GCA_031426475.1 Pirellulaceae bacterium
ATTTGCCGTCTCGGCTTCTTTGCGGGCTTCTTCGAGAGTTGCCTCGAATCCGCGTTGTAGAGTAATGTCGGTAACGGTACCGATCAATTGTGTAACCCTTCGTTGAGCACCTTGTCCTGTGAACACAGGCTTGGATTGTAAACGGACCCAACGGATTTCCCCATCAGGTCGAACAATACGATGATCAATTTTGGCGTTTTGCCCTTCCGACAATTGAGTCAACTCTTGATAGTGGCGGACGCATGCGGCTCGGTCGTCAGGATGCACCCAATCGGGGATGGTGCCTGGGAAGTTGACTTCATCTGCGTCTTCCATCGCGCCGATCAATTCCTTAAATTCCTTCGAATAGACAACTGTCCCACGCTGTAGATCGGCGTGAACGGTTCCGAAACCGGCGGCCTCGGCCGCATGGCGAAGCCGTTCCTCACTCTCTCGAATACGTTGCGCTTGTTCTTTCGCTTCGGTGATATCCCAATTCAAACCAACAAAGCGAATGGGGCGGCCACCCTCTGGTTTGATGATTTTGCCGCGGGCAGCGAGCCAACGCATTTCGCCATCGGGTCGAACGATGCGAAACTCTATGTCGTAATCGCGAATTCCTTGGATGGTTTCTTGAATGGCGATGTTGTTCGCGTCGACGTCATCCGGATGAACCAGCTTGAGGAATTCTGCCCCAGTACTCTGGTTGCTTGTGAGCCCGGTAATCACAAGATGTTCGTTATCCAAAACCACAATATCCGTCTCAGGTTCCCATTCAAAGGATCCCATTCGCGCCGATGTCATTGCCATCGACAAACGCTCTTTACTTTCTGCCAACTGTGCCTCAGCCGCGGCTCGATCTAACTTAAGACGGAGGATATTCGATAAATCGCGTATGAGACTTACTTCGTCTTCTTGCCAAACGTGTGCCGTCGCTTTCGTTGCGCTTACCATAAAACTCAAGACTCGACTGCGCGCACTAGGCGCATTAATGATCGCTCCAATCTTGAGGGCCGCGAAGTTTTCGCCACAATTCGCCGCTCTTCCGAGCGCGCATGTATCATCGATAATGACTGGGAGACCTGCCGAGAGCTGACGTCTTTCGTCCTCGCTCACAAATTCGGACATGTCGTAAACGCCGATTAAATTTTCTGAACCTTCCTCGCAATGGTCTGAAATTACCTTCGCGATCGTCGCCTGCTCGTTCATTTCAACGAGCAAGAAGTGAGAAAGGCCTAGATAGTCAGAAATCCTCTCGCTTGCCGTACGAATAATGTCGTTGGCTTTAGATAGTTTCGTTAGCTGACGCTGCAGGTCCGCTAGAAATGCTAATGACAGTTCGCGTCGTTTTCGTCCAGTAACGTCTACGGCAACACTTTGAATAGCCAGCGGATAACCACTTTCGTCACGCCGTATTCTACCACGACAGTGTATCCAGAGTGTCCTGCCGTTCGTGCCGTGCTTGACTCGAAACTCTGATTCGTGATTCTCACAGGTTCCAGCGAAAGCAGATTCAATCATCGCCTCTAAATGGGCGTGATCCTCTGGATCCACGATTTGCAAGAATCCGGCCTTCGAGTGCTCGAACGTCGTTTGGCTGTAGCCAAAGGCGCCATAGAGTTGCGACGACCAATAAACGACATCGCGTTGAATGTCCCATTCCCAAAGTCCCATTCGGCCCGATTCTAACGCCAGGTCTAACTCGTTGATTCGGCGCTTGACTTCCTGCTCCGCTCGTCTTCGTTCGCTGATATCGAGAAAAGTGACGACACATCCGATGATTTCACCGTCCAGAATTTGCGGATATGACCAGTACTCGACGTCGAACGAAGTACCATCGGCTCGCCAGTAGACTTCATCCTCCGTGTGAACGCGTTCACCGATTCGCAACGCGCGGTGAATTTTACAATCTTCTACGGGATAAGGATTTCCGTCAGGCAAAGTATGATGCACCAATAGATGCATTTGCTGCCCGATCAGTGCGTTTGAGCTTTCATAGCCAAGTAGCTGGGCGCATGCATCGTTAGCGAACGTGCATCGACCTTCGAGATCCAAGCCGTAGATACCTTCCGCCGTCGAACTGATAAGTGAGCGCAGCTGCTGTTCTCGACGAGCGATCTCGCGAGCTTGCAATCGCTGCTGCGTGATATCGTTCACCACAACGTGCACGCCAGCCACGCGACCATCCGACGTCCATTCAGGCACATAAGTTACGTCTTTGTACGAGACTTCGTCTGTGTCGGGGCTATCGAGCGGCAGTTCATAGTGTTCTCGTTTCCCCGAAAGGGCATTGAAAAGGTGAGGTTCAATTTTCGCGAAATTTTCCAATCCAACGAGATCACCCACTTTGGTTCCAACAATGTCCTCCGCACGTCGTTTGAAATGCTTGGCATACGCCGCATTCACGAATTGATATCTCCAGTCGCAATCGATGAAAGCGATCAGCGGGGGAATCGCGTCGGTGATCGTTTGCAACTGTTTTCTCTTTTTCTCCAGTTCCAGTTCTGCGACCTTGCGATCGTCAATGTCCGAGTTCATTCCGACCCATGATTGAATAGTACCGTCTGGGTAACGTAAGGGGACGCTACGAACGTGCGTCCATTTCCAAACTCCACTGTGATGCCAGAGGCGGTATTCAATCGATAGCGGTTCTCCCGACTCGAGCGAAGCCTGCCATGCCATCATGGTCGCATGGCGGTCGTCCGGGTGTATTGCCTCTATCCAACCATGCCCCCGCCATTGTTCGTACGTCTGACCGGTAAACTGGCGCCAACTCGGCGAGTCTTCTACGACGTGACCACTCGAGTCGGCGACCCACACGATTTGCGACGAGGCATCCACCAGAGACTCGAAACGCTGGCGGCTCGCATGCAATTCGGTAACGTCGGTGAACGTAAGCACAATCCCTTCTTTCTTCCCACCTATGGAATGGTAGGGTAGAACGCGACGAACAAACCACTTTCCATCCAGAGTCTGAAACGCGTCTCCGACAGGCTCCGAATCGTTCACCGTCTGCGGGTCGGGTAGCGATGGGATACTGTTGGACAGCGGCATCAACTGGGAAAGAGGTCTCCCAATGTCGGTCGAGATTAAGCCATAGATAGCGGTTGCGGCTGGAGTAAAGCTGCGAATCGATAGCTGTTCATCTAAAAAGATCGTTGCAATCTGCGTGCTCCGAAGTAGGTTTTCAATATCGTTGTTCGATTCTTGTAAAGCGTTAGCGAATGCATGGATCTCCTCTCTGGATGTTTCTAACTCCTCGTTTGCCGTTTGCAGTTCTTCGTTTAATGAACGCAATTCCTCATTCGAAGCTTGCAGTTCTTCATTGATCGTCTCCAGTTCGCGAACCGATTTCTCGAGATCAACGCGGGTAGCTTCCAGCTCACGCTCCAGGTGTTCAACCATCGGATGCACTTCACTTTGCAGTGGAGGTCCCATTTCGGTTGGGTGTTGCGCAACTGAATCGTCGGAGACTCCCTCACGTGACATGGGCATCCCCGAATCGTGGAAAACGACCAATAACAATTCAGCTTCTTGGCCCACTCGCGGCATCGGCTGTACGGTCAACATCACACGCTGGAGCTTGCCATCGATGGTCACGGAAAGATTGTCGTGATCGATACGTCGACGCTTGGACTTTGCTTCAAGCATCGCAGCCCGAAGGCCCGCTCGAAGCCCGTCGCGAGCCATTCGAATGATATTGTTCTGAAAATTACCGGCATCGACAGTCAAGTATTTGTGCATGTCTGCCGAGGCGCATAAAATCTTTCCGTCTTCTTGTACGATCACCGACTTCGGCGCAAATTCGTCCAAAACGATCCGTTGCATAATTGGGAGCAAGTCTTCGGACGAGCTCTGTACCAGTTCCGGCGATCTGTGCGATTCCCCCATTTTTGCTCGTTCGCCCTCGATCGGTACTGCGGCGCTCCATTCGACGCCCGTTGCCTTTCGTTGGGATATACGATGCTTCTTGTCGATGGGGCGAAAAAGATCCCCGTGCGAGGAAATATTCTCGGACGGCCCCAGCATCAAAAAGCCTGATGGACGGAGCGAATAATGGAAAAGCGGTATAAGCTTTTTCTGGAGATGAGGACCCAGGTAAATTAAGAGATTCCGACAAGAAATAAGGTCGAGCCGAGAGAATGCGGGGTCGCTTATAAGGTTATGCGTGGAGAACAATACAATTTCACGAAGCTCCTTGCTTACCTGATACGTTTTTCCCCGCTTCAGAAAGAATTTCCTGAGTCGAGCTTCCGATACATTCTCTTCGATGCCGATCGGGTAAACGCCCAGTCGACCGACTTTCAAAGCTCGGTCATCAATGTCCGTCGCAAAGATTTGTACTTCCGGCGGTCGTACTAATCGCTCCATTTGTTCGCGGCAAAGCATCGCAAGTGAAAAGGCTTCTTCTCCCGTCGCACAACCGGGCACCCAAATTCGTACAGCGTCTTGCGGTCCGCGATTTTCAAAAAGCTTTGGCATCACTTGATCAGCTAACTGATCGAAC
>JANPLJ010001210.1:0-6232 GCA_031426475.1 Pirellulaceae bacterium
ATACGACGCGAGTCCAATCGAGTCTTCAGGATCAGTCTTTCCTTCCATATCTTTTTGCGTCAGTACGTAGTCGGATTTCATGCGACGGGCTTCACGTACGTACAATTGGTGCGGCCAACCTTGTGTGTCATCGAAGATGCCAGGTTGGAAACCGATCTCAGTTGCCAGTTGTTTTAGTTTGTCGGGAACGCAATCATCGGTACGAAGAAAATGAGTCATGCCACGCATAAACTCTTGATCGGCTTTCCAAATGCGGGCTCGCGCCGAATAGTCACCATCGGGATAATCCGCGTTTGAGCCATAGTTCGTTGGTGCGAGTAAGGCCCGGGCGAGGTTGCCTTGACCGATCGAGTGGATGCGACCGCCGGCTTCTTCAAACTCGCCCAGCTTTCGCATGCGACGGCCAACGTCGATGCCAGCCTTGTTTTTGAAACCGCGACGGTAGAGCTCGAACTGTCGTGGATCGTAATTCTCGGGGGGGCGATTGGAAGGCGATCGGCGTCTTTGCTGAACTTCCAGCGAAAGCCATAACCCATTGTCAGGCGATCGGCACTTCCTTCTGGTTTCGCCTGCATGTCTTGGATGAATGGAAGGAGCCCACTCTTCGGATCACCCGTCTTCACATAGGGGTCAATATTGTAGACGGCCAGATTCGGCCGCGCGCCTGCGAACGATTCGCCATATTCATCGCGGCTTTCACGGCCCCAGGTGTAGCTGACGCCAGCTTTTGCCATGAGATCGCCTTCGTACGAACAATCGATGAAGACTTGCGCCGCGATTGTCTTAGAACGGGCTGTGACCGCTTTTGCGATCGGGCAGCCAAGTTTATCAGGCGGAGCATGGTCCAGCACGATCGAACGAATATTCGTTCCCTCGCGTTGGACGGAAGCGACGCGATGTTCGTAGATGACTTGGATTCGATACTTCTTTACAAGCTCGCGAAATACTTCGCGATACTTGGCGTCGTCATAGTTTTTCGAAAGAATGCTTAAGGCTGTACCACCGACGGCCTTTTCACGTCCCCAGTCGACATGGCTCAAGCCGCCCCCTGTCATACCACCGAGCCAGCGACTGGGCTCGACGATAACTACAGAGCAACCTTGCTTTGCCGCCGTAGACGCAAATGTCGTAACGCTCGGCCTCGGCGGTTAAGCCGATCCTGGGCAGCACGCCCAAGGCGAGCGTGCTTGCGATAAAATTGCGGCGAGTAGTATCGGGGATGTTCATTGAATGGAGGAAATTACAATTAATTACTACTGCTTCTTTCCTTGCGCGATGTACTCATCGCGGGAAAGGAAGCCGTCTTTGTTGGTGTCCCATTTTACAAAGCGTTCGTCGGCGGCAACAGCATCCGACTGGTGCGTCTTGTAATACTCGCGTGAGAGTTTTCCAGCCTTTTCTTTGTCCAGATTATCGAAGCGGGCTCCACGATCGTCCGTTGGCGGGCTGGTCGATGGATTTTTATTCGCTTTGGCTTTTTCTTTCGATTTTGGTTTCTCTAGAAGAGCTGCCGAACCGACAGGCGGAAGATGCTTCACAAGTGTTTCAAGCAGAGCCTCATGCTCAGGCCTACTTGCAAGACTGACTGTCTCCGTTGGATCATTTTGTTCGTCGTACAATTCGGTTGCGACAATGGTCGGGCCTTTTCGGTCACGCCAGAAGGTCGCTCGCCAGCGATCGTTGCGGACACTGTAGCCCATGACTTCGAGACCCGAGGCCGGGTCTTTGCGATGATATTGGCTGATGGCGACATGGTTCGAAGCCGCAGAAGGATTTTCAATAAACTTCTTTAAACTCTTTCCATCGATCTTTTCGGGCTTGGGCAGGCCACAAAGGTCGGCGAGCGTCGGATAGACATCGAGGAATTCAACTGGAGCTGCACAATGCCGACCGGCTGTCTTTTGTTTTGGCACAGAGATAAGAAGTGGTACACGCGTCGCGATTTCAAAATTCGTATGCTTATGCCACAGTCCGTGATCGCCAAGCTGCCAGCCATGATCGCCCCAAAGTACAATGATCGTATTGTCGGCAAGACCTTCTTTATCAAGTGCATCCAGCAATCGACCAACCTGGGCGTCGGTGTAGCTGATGCAAGCGTAGTAGCCATGGCGTAACTTTTTAGCGAAGTCAGTCGGAATAGGATTTTCCTTAGGCACGCCAGGATAAGCGTGCAACTCCCCGTTGGTATGTCCAGCGAATTCAGGACAATTCTCTGGTAGGTGATCGATCGTTGGTACAGGAATCGTGTTTGGGTCGTAGAGATCCCAATACTTTTTCGGTGCAACGAATGGCAAATGCGGTTTTAAAAAGCCGACAGCTAGGAAGAACGGCTGGCCAATGGACTTGAGTGAACTCAACCGTTTGACAGCTTCGGCAGCCGTCGCGCCATCTGGCAACTGGTCATCTTCTTTCGGACTCACCTCAAAAGCTGGACCCTTCTTCGGACTTTTTCCATTCTTTCGTTCAGGACCATCGGCGATCGGATTTGAAAATTCTTCTACGTTCACATCGTGCCTCGTGACGATTTGCTTCGTCCAATCGATTTGATCCGTGTCAATGGCACGGCCTTTCGGATACCAATGCGGTTCGTTCCAAGAGCGACCATCCTCGAAACCGGAATGGTAAACTTTGCTCAAGGCCGAAGTGTGGTAGCCGTTGGCTTTGAAGAATTGTGGCATCGTGATGCAATTGGGTTGAGCGACTCGGAAGTGCGTTTCCAAATCCCAGACCTTCGTTACGTCGGGACGCAATCCGGTCATAATCGACGTGCGAGAGGGGCTGCATACCGCTTGCTGGCAGTATGCCTTGTCGAAAATAGTACCGCGAGCTCCGAGCCGATCGAGGTTCGGCGTCTTCACAATCTTGTTGCCGTAACAACCAAACTCGGGACGCAGGTCATCGACGGCGATGAACAGTACATTCGGGCGGTCGGCAGCGTACAGTGGACAGAAAGTTAGTAACGATGCAAACAGAAGCAAAAATTGTTTCATGATGAATTTAGGATCTCCAGTGAGAACGAATATGGGGGTGGGAACGCTTAGTCTAATTGGGTAGTGAAGTTTTCGCATCATACTTTGGCCGGTTCTAATCGCGGTGCAAGAAGATGAATAACTAGCAGGGCAAATAGATAGGCTGTACCCGCGATTATAAAGATCGGAACATAGTTTCCAGCGGTTCTTTGAAGGATCTCGCCGACAATGAGAGCGATCAACATTCCACCAATCGAGCCTGCCATCCCGCCGATTCCGACTACCGAACCCACGGCTTGTTTCGGGAACATGTCTGAAGTCAGGGTAAAAAGGTTGGCGGACCAGCCTTGATGAGCCGCAGCTGCCAGCGAAACGATCGCAACGGCTACCCATAGATTTGTCGTTTTTGCGGCGAACACGATTGGAACAACGGCTAGCGCGCACACAAGCATGGCTGTCTTCCGCGAGGCGTTAGGACTCCAACCGATTTTGAGAAAGTGCCATGACAACCAGCCACCACCAATGCTACCGACATCGGCGACAAGATAAATGATCACCAACGGAAGGCCCATTGTCTTGAGATCGAGGCCATGATTCTTTTGCAAAAAATCAGGGACCCAAAAGAGGTAGAGCCACCAAATCGGGTCGGTAAGGAACTTTCCAAGCGCAAACGCCCAAGTTTGACGGTGAGGAAACAAACGGCTCCAGGTAATGCTTTCCTTCGATTCGGGAGGATCGCTTTGAATGTGAGCAAGCTCCGCTGCTGAAACACGAGGATGTTTATCTGGAGCTCGATAAGCGATAATCCAGAAGATGACCCAAACAAAACCGAGTAGTCCCGTAGCGATGAATGCCCATTGCCAACCCCAGGTCAACGTGATCCAAGGGACGAGCAGTGGTGTGAGCAATGCTCCGATGTTGGTACCGGAATTGAATATCCCGGTTGCCAGCGCTCGTTCCTTTTTCGGAAACCACTCGGCCACGGTTTTGATCGAAGCTGGAAAATTGCCAGCTTCACCTAGTCCTAAAATAACGCGTGCGATTGCGAAGCCAGCCGTGGCTCCACCTAATAACACGATGGCGGGTGGATCAATGGAGACCGTTGGAAGCTTCATCCACGGAAACCAATCGGCCATCGCGTGGGCCATCGCGCCGAGACTCCAGATGATTACCGCGAGCGCGAAGCCGAGTCGAACTCCGATGCGATCCATGATTCGACCGGCGAGCAAAAGACCAATCGCATAGGCTGCCTGAAAGCTGAAGACGATCGCGGCGTAGGCCCGTTCGTCAAAAACGAACTCCTTCTGCAACGTTGGCTTCAAGATTCCAATGACCTGGCGATCGATATAGTTAATTGCCGCTGCAAAAAATAGCAACGCGCAAATGACCCAGCGATAATACGAAAACGATTTTGAAGTCATGAGTTTGTTGGGAGAGAGAGGTGTACTCGTCGACTATTGGATCCACAGCAACGGTTGAGTAATGCCAATGTTACGTTGGACTTCTGGATCGGTAGGGTCGGCTTCAAGCTTTTGCCATAAATCGAGGTAAGATTTTTCACCTAAGGCCATTCCGCCGAAAATCAAGTTGGTTTGGCAAGCTGGCCAGCCATCCCATGCTTGAACATCGGGTTTGAGCGTCCATTTTGATTTGTCGGCGAGAAACGGATAAAGGTAAGCTATGGCTTTTCGAATGCCACGCCCATCGGGTAGCTCGAACGCCCACAGATTATCCTCTGCGGTCGAAAGAACTTGGCAAAGCGTCGTCATGCTGTCGAGTTGGAAAATCGAATAGATAATGGAACTTCGCCTTTGAAAGACTCGTTCTTTATCGTTTTCACGACCGCATAGGTAATATCGATGGTCCATTCATCGTAGCCGCCCAGATGCTCACCGACTTTATAGGTGTAAACGAAGACTTGAGATTTCTGTCCGGCACCATCAAAGTGAAGCAATGTTTAACCATTTGAAAAGGGATTATTGATCTTGAGTCGCGTACGATACCAACCGGGCCCTTGATAGTAGCGGACGTCGGGATCGACGGCGTCACGACCATTGAAGCAATGAGGAAGCGTTACCGAAGACCAAGCCACGTTGTCGCTTGCGGCATCACCACGCCAAACTTCCCATGGGCTTCCAAGCGTACCTTGATCGTAATCGATCGGGCCGGCGATGCAATTAGCTACAACAACGAGTATTGCAAATCGTGTGTTCACTTTAAAATAAGGTCGAGCATACCTTTACCGAGTGCATCGCCGACGAGGAAATAAGTCTCGGCATTTCCAAATTCGTGGTGACCGTGACCTGGATTGGGAGAGTCTTCTGCTTTCCGCACGAAATCATGCGTCGGCACGAAGCATACATTGTTGGCAAATGCCGATCTAGCAGCCGCGGCCGCTTGGGCTCTACGCAACGCCTCCCATCCACCTTCGGCTTTTACCCAGGGGCCAGTCAATTCGCCGATGACGACGGGTAGCGTTGGCGTCTTCAAATCATTGCGCACATCGTTGATCAAATTTACCAGGTTTTGTTCATACTCCGGGACGGCTGTTTTCGGATTGACGCCATCGTTCCAACCTTGATACCACACGAATCCAGCTAGTTCGTAGCCTAGCGATTTCGTGGCGGGAAACTCGGACTCCATGTTCGCAACCGCTTCTCGAACTTGCTCGATCATGAGATGGTAATACTTTCCATTTTCGCCGCCCGAAGATGGTGGGCGAAAGTCTCGAAACAAACTTTTGCCACCCCAGGCGGTCTTGATAAGTAGTACCGGGTTATCAAAGTGGTCGCCGACGACGTGACCGAACTGCAACTCGGGCCCAAAATGATGGACGTCGCCATAGACGGAGAAGCCGAAAGTCAGTGGGCCTGCGAGCAATGGTCGATCCTCGCGTTGATAGCGAACGAATACATCGTCGCGTACAGTCCACTGACCATCACTTCCCTTGAGATGAGCAAACATCGGAGCTTTGACGAGATCCTCCATAAGCTTGACCAACGTACCTTTACGGAAGTTGTAGTCCTTGCCAGCAAGATCAACGACGGCTTGTCCTTCCATATTCGATTGGCCAGCAAGGATGAAAACTTGAACAGGTTTCGGCGTCTCTGCGTCACAAGTGGCGAGCGTGATGCAGGCGAAACATAATGCAATCCAAATAGAAGTTCGCGAATGTGGGATTGTTGCCATATGGCGATTGTACTTTCGTGGGGCAACTACGTTGGGGTCAAACTCGGGATTCGGGATTCAGTGTTGCGAATTCG
>JANPLJ010001211.1:0-3868 GCA_031426475.1 Pirellulaceae bacterium
CCCCCCCCCCCCGCCCCCCCCCCCCCCCCCCCCGAATCGTATGGAGACTCATTCCCCTCACCCCCGGCCCCTCTCCCCGAAGACGGGGAGAGGGGAGCAAGATCGCGCGCGAGTTCAAGTGTGCAGTCCCAATCGCTGTGATTGATATCGGCGCCACGGACTTCAACACCGTTCTTGATAGCATCTTGAACAAGTTGCGACGGTGCGTAGAATCCGAGAGGTTGGCTGTTGAGCATCGCAGCGCAAAAGACATCGGGATAGTGATGCTTGAGCCAGCATGAAACGTATACCAACAATGCGAAGCTCGCAGCATGTGATTCGGGAAATCCGTACTCACCAAAGCCTCGCAGTTGCATGAAGACGTTTTCAGCGAACTGTTGGCTCAGCCCGCGTTCCAACATCCCGTCGATCAGCTTGCGGCGGAACTGATCGATCAAACCGGGTCGCCGCCACGCGGCCATTGCCCGCCTCAATTGATCGGCCTCTCCGGGAGTAAAACCTGCCGCGACAACCGCCAATCGCATCGCTTGCTCTTGGAAAATCGGAACGCCAAGCGTCTTTGACAAGACATGCCCAATCTCAGGCGTTGGATACTCCGGTTGCACACCGGTTTGCCGAGCGAGCAGATACGGATGCACCATCTGTCCTTGAATGGGGCCAGGTCGCACGATGGCAACTTCGATGACCAAGTCGTAAAAACAACGCGGTTTCAACCGCGGGAGCATGCTCATCTGGGCCCGGCTCTCGATCTGGAATACACCGATCGTATCGGCCCGACAGATCATGTCGTAGACGCCTTCGTCGCCCTGCGGGATGCTGGCCAACGTCTGTGGCGATCCATAGTGGGAAGCGAGGAAATCAAAACTTCGATGGATGGCCGAGAGCATGCCCAGAGCGAGACAGTCGACTTTCAAGATCCCCAACGTATCGAGATCGTTCTTGTCCCATTGAATCACCGTTCGCCCAGGCATCGCTGCGTTTTCGATCGGACATAGCTCGCATAGCGGTCCCTGCGTCATGACCATCCCGCCGGTGTGCTGCGATAGATGCCTTGGAAAACCGATCAGTGTTTGCGTCAGATAGAGGAATCGTTTGCCAACTTCGGAATCAGGATCTAAACCGGCCATCTTGCATCGTTCTGCCAGCGATTCGGTCCCGCTTCGGCCATCGACGACCTTTGAAAGTGCGTCAATTCGATCGAGCGAAATGCCCAGCGCCTTACCACAGTCTCGAACAGCAGATCGCGTTCGATAGGTGATCACCGTCGCGGTCATCCCCGCACGTTCGCGTCCATACTTCTCGTAGATGTATTGGAGGACTTCTTCGCGACGTTGATGTTCAAAATCGACATCGATGTCCGGCGCTTCACCGCGTTCGCGACTGATGAAGCGCTCGAAGAGCAAGTCGAGTTCGTTGGGATCGACGCTGGTCACACCTAAGCAATAGCAGACAACGCTATTGGCGGCTGACCCTCGCCCCTGGCAAAGGATGTTTCGCGATCGAGCGTAACGTACAAGATCCCAAACCGTTAAGAAGTATGCTTCATACTTTAGCTCCTCGATCAACTGCATCTCATGGCGAAGCATGTCGATAATCTTTTGCGGGACGCTGCCGGGGTAGCGTTTCTTGGCACCTTCCCAGGCCAATCGCTTGAGATGCTGGATCGGAGTGGTCCCTTCGGGGGCCGTTTCCAGGGGATACTCATACCGTAGTTCGTCCAATTGAAAGGTGCATCGCTGAGCGACTTCGAGTGTTCGTTCGATGGCCCCAGGATGATGACGATAAAGATGCTTCAACTGGTCGATAGAACGAAGCGAGCGTTGCGAATTGGGTGGGCGAGCCGCTGCGATCTCATGAATCGTTTTGCCGCTTGCAATGGCGATCAATAGATCGTGCATCAACATTCGTTCAGGAACATGATAGTGAACATCACCGGCGGCCAATAATGGCACACTGGAATGTTTAGAAAGCGACGCGCATCGCTCGAGCCGTCCAACATCGTCGACTCCCAAATGCAAATGCGACATCAGATATCCGCGATCGCCAAAGATGTCTCTAAATCGTTTCAGCCAAACAATCCAGTCACCATCTTCGATCCATATTTCATCGGATGGATGCGAAACGTCGAGCGTTGCGGTTGGCCGTTCCGGATGCGGTTGGAGCAACATCATTCCAGCCAAGAGGCCGTCAGCATAGAGAGGAAGGTCTGACCACCTGAGTTCGCACGCTCCTTTCGGGCATCGAGATCGCCCAAGGGTTATCAGACGGCAAAGTCGACCGTAAGCCGCTCGGTCAGACGGCCAAACTACGATCGGCGGACCATCGACGAAATGAAGCTCGCATCCAACAATAAACTTCAGACCTAAATCTTTCGCAGCTGAATATCCACGCACGATTCCAGCCAGCGTATTGCGATCGGTAATCGCAAGCCCTTGATAACCGAGCTTGACCGATTGCTCGATCAGTTCGTCGGCGTGCGAAGCGCCTTCGAGGAACGAGAAGTTGCTTTTACAGTGGAGTTCGACGTACGACATAGACGGGTGGATCAGCGGCTCCGCCCGCTGATCGATGTTCCGAAAGAGCGTTCCTACATCCATGCTGCGATTTAGGGACGCCCTTTCAGGCAATTGTTCTGCAAGGCCTAAATCGCCAGCAGCAGTCGGCTTGGAGCTTCTAGATACATGATGATATCGTTCAAAAATCTAGCAGCAGTTCCGCCGTCGACCAATCGATGATCGTAGGCAAGGCTGAGCGGCATCATCGAACGAGGCTTGATCGAATCGTCGTCCATCACGATCGGCATCCGACGCGTGCGACCCACCAATAGAATTGCGACCTCTGGAACATTCACGATCGGCGTCGAATAGGTACCACCAATCGCTCCGAGGTTGCTAATGGTAAACGTCCCACCGCGTAGGTCGTTGACACCAAAGTCGTTGTTGCGCACTCGCATTGAAAGTTCACTGAGGGCCTGAGCGATGTCCGGAATCGACATGCGATCAGCGTTCTTTAAGGTCGGAACGACCAAGCCACGATCGGTATCGACAGCGATTCCGATGCTGACATAATCCTTGTAAATGATCTGATCGTTTTCAGTATCGATCGAAGCGTTGAGTGCCGGATGATGTCGAAGCGATGTCGCGACAGCCTTAATCAGGAACGGCATCGTTGTGAGCTTAACACCGCGGGCCGCATAGTCATCTTTACTGGACTGCCGAAAGATTTCGAGGTCTGTTACATCGGCGTCGTCGAAATTGGTGACGCGTGGGACATTTGTCCATGACCGATGCATTTGAGCGGCAATCGTCTTGCGAATCTTGCTCATCTTCTCGACACGCACTGGCCCGTAGTCGTCAGTCGACGCGGTCCCAGGCAAGGCTGGTTGGGGTGGCTTCGATGCGGTGGCAGCAGAGCCAGCGCTGGACGCAGATAGACCTGTTGCATTGGCGGTCGTGGCAGTCCGAGCGGCTTGCTGTCCTTGACGAACTACCGCGAGAACATCTTCACGCGAGATACGTCCACCTTCGCCGGTTCCCGAGACTGACGAAAGATCGACGCCGACTTCGCGAGCGAACCGTCGAATGGCTGGGCCAGCGGGGATAAGTCCTTCGCTCGCGAGATCGCTCGTTGCTGAGCCAATCGGTGCGGCTGGTGCCATCGGAGCGGGCGCCGGTGCAACCGGTGCCGGACGTTGCGGAGGCGGTGCGGCCGGCGCTGCTAAGACTGGCGCGGGTGGCACCACGGCGGCTGCCTTCGGTGGTTCAGGGGGTGGCGCAGGTTTCGCAGCCGGTGGCGGAGGTGCAGCAGAACCAGCTGCCGCTTCAATCGTTGCAAAGACGGAACCAACGGCAACCGTTTGGCCAGCTGC
>JANPLJ010001212.1:0-3500 GCA_031426475.1 Pirellulaceae bacterium
TTGGAAGTCCGCCCAAGCGGAAGCCTGCGCGGGTTCGTTCGTTGTTCGTACACTCAATCTCTCCGCACGTCCTCGGTGCCTTTGCGATTCTCGCTTAGCAAGCAGCCCCAGTACCCCCTGTCTCACGAGAGGCTCTTTCGATTCGACCAATGGGAACATGCAAAGAAGGCCTTCGTCGGAAATTGGTTGAGCGGCGATCTGCACGGCAGGTGCCAGACTTCCCGAGGCGATTCGGTTGACATTCCAACGATGGGCGACCCAGTCCATGGGGATTACAGAAAGCGCAAAGACACTGATAGCAAACGCCCATAACTGTCGATGGATAAGCCATTTCAAGCTCTGCGATTGCATGACTCGATAGAGTACGAGTACGAAACCCGCGAGAACACAAGTGACTCCAACGTATCCTACGATTCGCATACGGGTCATTCCATTGAAGCCTACGTATATACATAGTCGATAGTAAACGGCAATGACGAGCAAGAGATTGCAAACAAACCAGAGCTTGGCTAATCCCTGAAGTAACTTGATCTGCGGATGCAAATGCGTCGACGGCGAGAACATGATTGATAGTGCGACAGTCGACATCGCGAGTGCGATCGTCAGCCAGGCCGCTCCTTGATGAGCATACCCCGAGTAGTAGAAGTTTTTAGGAAACGATCGGAACCAGAGCGAGCTGAACTCGTAAACTAGAAACGTCAAAAAGACGACGATGACCGCAATCAACGTGTTGCGAATCACGGAATAGACAAGCTCGCTACACGTTTTTGGAGTTCGCGTTTTGGGGTTTGTCGACTCAAGAGATACCTTGATCGTCGGTATGATCATCCCCATGCTCATCGCCGCGACGCAGGCCAGGAGGAACATTTCAGAAAAATTCCACCTCTCCAACCACATCGCCAGGCGATCGAACGCTTCGCTCAACCATTGTAAAATCCGTTCAATCAGAACCGGGTGAGCAAGCGTCAACGGAACAAGAAAAAGCGAGCCGACCGCTATCGGTATCCCCCACACCATCCACGGCCATCGCTTGAACCAATACGAGATGAGTGGGATGCAGTCGTAGAGTCGGATCCAGGCGATCGCTCCGTCAATGGTCGAGACCCAAGCGTGAGTCAACGCTCGGGCTATCGCAAAAGATTTTCCGTGAAGCCCCAAGCTATACATACCCATCAATACGATTGCGAAAAATGCAACAGCGACGTTTCCTTGCCAAATCATTCGCAAACAAGCGATTGCAATCGCCATGGCGGCACATCCAGAAATCCAATTCAATCGACGAGGCTCTTCGCTGCTACGTTCGACGTGCAGAGGTTTCGCAAGTCGAATTCCGCCGTACAACAAACCAGCCGCTAAGACGATAAAAGCCGAATAGCCGAAGTATCCACCGGTTTCTCGCCACAACCAATGCGCCGCAATGGTAATCAGCAAAGCAACGAACATCGCCGTGAGACGACTTGCGTTCGACCATTGAGTCGTCACTTTCACCCATCGTAACCCATCACTCGCATCGCAAACTGGCCTCACGGGCCTCACAAAGCTTTGCGATACAGAGTTTAAAGGTATGAGGGGATCGAGTGGTTCTGAAGACATGATGGCTCCTGTGTTGAAAAACTAGGCGTCGGAGAGTCCGATACGGCCTTTAGATGATTTTTGGATGATCGGTTTCTTCAAAGCTTGAACTGCGTTTTTAAGGACGCGTTCGAGCTCTCCGAGATATCGCTGAAACTCACGTCGACCAGCGCCGGTAATTCGGACGGTCGTTCGACTGCCGCGTCCAGCACCGCTTCGGTCGAGCGCTACGGCCCCGACTTCTTGAAGGACTTCAAGATGCCGATTGAGGTTCCCATCCGATAGGTCACACAATCGCTTGAGATCCGCAAAGGAAAGTCCTTCGGCTTGTGATGCAAGCGACGTCATGATGGCGAGCCTCGCCTTTTCATGAAAGACGCGGTCCAGCCCGGAATACGCATGAGCACCATCTGCGGTCGGTAACGAGTCAGTCATGGCTGGGCCCTCGCCATAAGATCCACGCTGTCCAAAGCTGGCCAATGCCAAACGCGAGCCCCATCGACCACGCTCCCAACCCGACCGTCCATTCCTCGAATCGCAAAAACAATCCACCGACAATTGCATAAAATGCGGCGGGGAACACCATCGCACGCGGCGCATTGTTCAGCGTTGCAAAGATTCCTAAAGAAATCAGGATGCACCAAATGCCCGGCAAAAGCGAACTCGGTTGCTCTTGGGTCGGAAGCAAGCACAGGGTTGCAAATCCGCCAACCCACAGACACGGAGCAAATTGATAAATTGCAATCCGAGTTCTACCGCGCTGCAATTCTGAATCGGTCGTCCAGTAGCGCATTCCAAGATCGATCGTGATAATTGCAGCATTTAGCATCGCAACCGCCATCCAATAGCCAACAAACACGCGGTCGCCAACATGCATTGGCCCCATCCACGCGTCCCCGAGAAAGGCTGCGACCAATGCAATCGCCGCCGTACACGCAATCGGTGCTGGCCGAATACACGATGTATGCTGCGTCCTGGCAAGAATATCGCCAATCTCACGGATATCGCTGAGCGCTTGTTGCGTGTTCATCGTCCCCTCGGTGTGAAGCTTTGCATAACAAAGCTTATTCGCCCCCTCAAGGAATTGCAATCGTCGGCATCAAGAATTTTTGACAAGTCACCCCGAACGCATCGCTTAGATTCAAGCTGGCTGAATATAACGTGTCCTACCGCTTCTTTTGGGCACGTCGTGGCTTCTTCTTGCCCACCCCTAAGGAATCCTTCAAAGCGATCGCCGCCTGCGATAGTTCGATCCCTTTTCGATGCCAGACGGCGAAGTTTTGAGCGCTGAGATTTGTATCGGAGAACTCGAACTTCAAAAGATCCGATGGGATGCCTTGGTCGATGAGCAGTCCGACGGCCGCTCGTGATCGCACGATCGCCAAGACCGACGAGTAGTTGTCGACGACGATTCTCGTATACCCAGCAGCGGGGGTTGGTAATGCGCGGAAATCTCCTCGCAAGTCTCTTCGGATAAGACACAGGTTCGTTGTGTCAAGACTCTTCATGCTCACTTTCATCCCCTCTTTCTTGTTGCGAACCGAGTAAACACCAAGACCTTTCGGAGGGGCGACTAATACCATACGCAACTCTTCGCGAAGCGATTCCACCACCAATTTGGGGTGGCTATCACTCGACTCGACGACAACCTTCGTATGGCTATTTCCTGAGATATTCACTCCTCCAAAGGCTAGCTCTACTTCTCCGACTTCTAGCCAAGTCAAAACTTGTTCGAACGTTGCTTCCAGGATTTCGATATCGACGTCGGCATCTGATTTCGCTTTGAAAGACTCGAGAAATGCTGGAATATGCGATGCCAGGAGCGTTGTGAGGACTCGGTTGGTCGCTGCGATTCGCAAGGTTACGCGACCCGTTTGAAAAGGTCGAAGACGATACGACGCTAGTACGCGTCGCGCGTACACCAAAAC
>JANPLJ010001213.1:0-4310 GCA_031426475.1 Pirellulaceae bacterium
GAAATCGGCGAATTCACCTCCAAAATTCGATGAATACCTCTCAATACTTGCTGGTCCACCAAGGAAACATCGTCCAAGAGCAGGACGATCTGCGTGTTGATGGCCAATGAAGCTTGCAATACGTCCTGTAGCCGACTCCACGATTGCCCCAAGCCGACGGGCGGTTGCCCTTTGAATCCAAAGGGCTGAATTGAATCCAAGACTCCTTCACCCAGGCGTCGCGAAAGGTTCGAATACAGCTCGTCGGCGGTAATCCCCAGTAAAGATTGGTAGACAATCTGCGGACGATTCGACGCGGCAGCCGTTGCGATGGGCTTTCGCAGATTCTTCAGAAGCAGCGTTTTTCCTACGGAAGAAGGTCCGATCAGGACCCCCAATCGGCGACGTGAGGTAACGAGAAACGTAATCCGGGCGATCGCTTCTTCGATGGATCCGCCCGAAAAGAAGCCTGTCGTTCTGGAATCGAACGGCGGGTACCCTAGTTTCCAATATTGCAAATAGCTCATTTAGCCGTTTCCCTCCATGGAATTGCTGGCATTTCGACAATCAAAGTCGGTCTTCGGGGCTTATCGACTAGCGGCCACGAACCTGATCAGCGATAGTCGCCATTTTATCGTTAAAGTCGTTGCAACCTCATTCTCCGTCATGATTGCTGGCAACGGAACCTGCGGAAATCACGTATGGATTCTCAATGGTGACCATTTTGCCTTGCTCGATCGAGTTCATTTGGGCCGTTGGTTGCTGGCAGCTCGCACAAGGTGTCGGCGTACTGACGTGTGGGTTTACAAACTGAACTGGAGATCGCTTGGGTTGTACCGAATAGTCGGAACTGGACTGCAGCAACGGCCATGATGCGTAGGGACTCTCTCCATAAGGCCTCTCGTGTCGTTGGCCGTAGTAAACTGGTGGATAGACCGAGAAGTAGGGGGGCGCTGGTAGTCGATTACGGAATTGGTTGGCTTGCCCGAGGGAGTATCCGAAGGCAAAACTGATGCCAGGTTCGTAGGCTTGAACAACTTGGCCAGAACCAGCGAACAAAATGCTGGCAAACATTGCGGAAAGGCAGAGACGACGAATCATGGTGTTGGCCTTGGCGTAAGATAGATGAGTAGGCAGACCGCGACATTGCGGCCTCTCTATCCCAGCGTAATTACCACGACCCCGTTTACAAGAATTGTTCGGTAGGACTCCCTCAAAGCTCATGGAATTGCGTCCCCATTCGATCGCTACCGATCTTCAAAAAGCCGCGTTCGAGCTCGGATTCCCTCTATTCGGCATCACCTCCGCCAAGGAATCGCCGGGATTCGCCAAATTCTGTCATTGGTTAGACCAAGGCTACGCAGGCGGTATGGAATATCTCACGAAGCGCCGCCAGGCCTACCGACATCCGTCGAACGTTCTAGCCAATGCCAGGTCGCTGGTGATGCTCGGAATGCCCTATTCGCCAGCGACAAGTCGTCGGAAACGCAGTTTGCAAACGCAAGAAGAGGCAGCATCTTCGGAAAAGGGGCTGGTTGCAGCCTATGCCACCGGAACGCAAGATTATCACGACTTGATCCATCAAAGACTTAAACAACTATCTTCTTGGTTCATTCAGCGAAATCCCGAGGCAGAAGTCCGCGGAGTCGTGGATACAGCCCCTTTATTGGAACGCGAATTTGCCGTACTCGCTGGCCTAGGTTGGATTGGCAAAAACACGCTGCTGCTGAATCGACATGCTGGAAGCTACTTCTTTCTCGCAGCTCTCATTACCGACGCGGAAATCGAATCCCAGCCGTCGATCGCGTCTGACCATTGCGGCACCTGCACGGCGTGTATGGATGCATGCCCCACAAACGCCTTTCCACAACCCCATGTTCTCGACGCAACGCGATGTATCAGCTACCTCACCATCGAACATCGAGGAGCGATTCCAAGCGAATTTCGCGAATCGATCGGCAATTGGGTTTTCGGTTGCGATGTTTGCCAGCAGGTCTGTCCGTGGAATCGCATGGCGAAAACCAGCAATGAACAAGCTTTTCAGCCACAGCCAGACGTGCAGTCCTTGGATTTAATCAAGCTCTTATCCATGGACGATGACGCCTTTCGCCGGCGATATCGCAAAACACCTCTCTGGAGAACGCGGCGTGTTGGAATGCAACGCAACGCCATGATTGTCCTGGGAAATCAACGTCAGAAGGATGCTCTTCCGTTGCTCGTTCAACACTTGTCGAGCGATGATGCCATTCTGCGCCAAACCGCCGCCTGGGCGATCGGAAGAATTCACGTCCCAGAATCGAAACGGTCCCTGGAAGCGAGATTGATCAAAGAAGAGTGCCATGACGTTCGAATCGAAATCGATGAAGCTCTAAAATGCCTGAATTCCGAACCGCCAATAAAAATCGAAAATTTCGACACGTCTCGCTAATCGCCGGCATCTGGTTCCCAGGCTGGAGCGAACCCACTGAAATTGTCAGCATCTGGTTCCCAGGCTCTGCCTGGGAACCCACTGAATTGCAGGCTCCAGCCTGCCGAGCATGATTCGGTCACAAGCAGCTCGGGAGGCAGAGCCTCCAAGACAGTGCGTTCCCAGGCTGGAGCCTGGGAACGAGCGTCCTTCTTTATGTCCCTTATGTCCTTTATGTCCCTTATGTCCCTTATGTCCTTTTCGTCCCTTGCCCCCCGTTTTCATCGAAATTGATCGCTTTCGGCTGCGCACTAGCCACATCGCCACGCATAGCAATAATAGGTTCCATTAAGACCCCAGCGTACAACAAGGTATCGATACCGTGAAATCAACGCTTCCGAGACACCGCGAAATCGATTTCGCATGGCGAAGCATCGCATTTTGCTTACTCTGGTTTTGGAGCAGCGCGGGACTTCCAGCAAAAGAGAAACAACTCGGAATTCCCGAAGGCACTGCCCCTGCAAACATCGACCAGGTGTTGTCTCCACAGGATGAAACGCACGGCCATCTTGTCGTCGTCCCATTTCCGCTTGCCGAAACTGATGATCGTCAACTTCGAATGCGGATTGAACGAATCTTGGACCACCATCAAGGAACAGGACGACCTGTCATCGCTATGCAGTTTTCGGGAAAGAACGCGGCCCAAGCAGTAGCCGACGCAGCCCAGGTTACGGCGTTGGGACGAGGCACCGAGTTCGAACGAAGTCTGGCCTTAGCCCGTTGGCTAGTCGGGCCAGTCGGTGTGAGAGCCCGTACGATCGCGTATCTTCCGGATTCGGTGGAAGGTCATGCCGTCTTGGTCGCCATGGCATGTGAAGAAATAGCCATGTCTCCACTTGCCGAGTTTGGTCGCGCTTCGATCGACGAAGCCGCGGTCGATCAAGTGATCGTCGATGGCTATCTCAGTATCGCACAACGGCGAGGGGCTTTTCCACCCGATGCCGTTCGGTCGATGCTGGACCGAGAAGCTTCACTTTATAAAGTCGAATTGGCAGGAGAGAAAACAAGCTTTCTGTCTTCAATGGCCCTCGAAACAGTTCGACGAGAGGGTCAACTGCTCAGTGAAACACAGCTTTCGATCCCTGGGCAACTTGGGAAATTCACCGGGCAAGAAATGCGAACGTGGCGATGGATCACACACTTGGCTCGCGATGAAGATCAGCTTCGCGAAGTCCTCGGCACCACAAATTGGAGTAAACCAAAAAACATTGCCAATGGACGCAATCTGAAACCCGCCCTGATTGAAATCCGTGGCGCCGTCAGCGCAAGCTCAGTCAGTCGTTGGTTGCGCGCGTTGGATGAAGCGCGCAATCAAGACGCAGCGAATCTCCTTATCTTGCATATTCATTCTCCGGGCGGGAATCTTACCGAAAGTCTACGACTCGCTGAATACCTTGCGAATTTCGATGAGACGCTCATTGAAACCGTCGCTTGGATCGACGGCGAAGCCCGTGGGGATGCAGCTCTCATCGGTCTCGCCTGCGACAGTCTCCTGTTGAAACCGGAGGCCGTGCTGGGAGGCCCCGGTGAAGCGACCATTGATGTCGCTACCATTCGAAACCTAGCCAATACATGGCAAGAACTGGCGCGAGCGACAACTCGATCGGAAGGCGAACTTTACGGATTGCTCTGTCCAGATCTTCAGCTCAACGAGTTTAAGAATCGGCGTGGACGAATGGAGTTCGGCGATGAAGAACTTTTTTCGAAGCGTGCTGATTTCAACGAATGGAAAGTCGATCGTCCGATATCTTTTCCAACGGGCATTACTGCCGAAGAAGCCGTTCAGCGGGATTTGGCGGCGGCCCTCGCTCCAAATTTGCTCGCGGTTGCCCAACAACGTGGACTCGATAAACTCCCTCCGCCA
>JANPLJ010001214.1:0-1148 GCA_031426475.1 Pirellulaceae bacterium
ATGGAGCACTCCTCGAAATTGTGAGCGAGCCCGACGATAAATGCCGAATTTATGAAGCAGACCTGGACATCGAAGACGATGGTCAGTACGAGTTTACCGTCGATGTGACTGTCTTTAGCTTTGATCCATTCGCGGGAGAAACGAGATTCCGGGCCGAATTGGATGGAGACGAGTTGTACTCGAAGCCGTATCAGAAATCGTTCCCGTTGGGAGACAAAATAACGTTCAGCCATTCATTGACCGCCGGCAAGCGTCGGTTGCGGATTATAAACGATGTCGCAACAGCCACCGTATCGAGTAAATCCAACGCGATCCGATTTGAAACGACACGCGCGACCATTCGAGGACCAGCGGAAAAGAAGGAGTTTCCTGAACCACATCGCCGACTCTTTCTCGAAGGAACGGCATCAAACGATCCAGTCGACCGCGAACGATATACGAGGAAAATTCTAAAAACAGTTGCTGAGCGGGCATTTCGGCGGCCCGTCGATAACGATACCCTTGAGCGCTTGGTCAGGTTAGCCACCAGCCAGTCGTTGCTTCCTACTCAGACGTTTGAAAGCGGCATCTCGCAAGCGTTACAAGCGATCCTTGTCTCGCCTCGATTTCTTTTTCGTGCCGAGACGCAGCCTAATCCTGACGACCCGCTGGTTGTTCTTCCGCTCGACGATTTTTCATTAGCCTCTCGATTGTCGTATTTTTTACGTGGCAGTCTTCCTGATCAGGAACTCATGTCGACGGCACGAAATGGACAACTGCGATCAAATCTTCCCGCACAAGTGCGACGGTTACTGAACGGCGATAGCGCTGACCGGTTTATAGAAGATTTTGTTGGCCAATGGCTTCAAACGCGGGATGTCGAAGGAACGGCGTCCAACGACAAGCAGTTCAAAGGGGCGAATCCACTTCGTAAAATGATGCGGCAGGAGACCGAATTGCTCTTCAAATCTATACTTCAAGAAGACCGCGACATGATGGAGATGATCACGGCTGACTACACATTTCTGAACGGACCACTCGCTCGATTTTACGGACTCGAAGATATCAATGGTCTACACATGCGTAAGGTAGACCTGCCTAAAGATAGTCCGCGGGGTGGATTGCTTTCTCACGGATCTTTCTTATTAGTTACCTCGAATCCGACACGC
>JANPLJ010001215.1:0-4735 GCA_031426475.1 Pirellulaceae bacterium
GAAGCTTCCTGCCATCCTATGTCGCAACGACGATCGCAAACAAACCGATCCTCTACTATCCGTTCAGTGAAACGACCGGTACAACGTTCTACGATGGCTCAGCCAACAATCGAACCGGAACAGTGGGAGGAGCTGGATTGCTTCTCAACCAAACTCCCATCAATTCAAATCTCAGTTCGGGAGTGCGCTTCGGAAACTCTGGATCGTCGAACAGCGTCATCGTTCCATCGATTGGGAACGTTCCAAACCTTACGATCGAAACGTGGATTCAACCGTTGAATCTACCGCTTGCGGCGGACTTCGACGCGATCTACAACACCGACGCCGACGCTTCAACGATATCAGGAGCTCTCAATCTTCAACTGACCTCCTCCGGGCAAATCAATGTAGCGCTGGGCGGTGTCGGTTCCTTCAACTTTGGTTCGTCGACCAATTTCCCAACGAGCCAATGGACGCACGTTGTAATGAGCTATAGCTCGACAAGCAAAGAGCTTCGCGTCTACGCAAACGGAACGTTGGTCGGTCAGACCATCACGGCCACCTCCGTCGTCCCTAACTTGACGGCCGCCCGTATCGGCAATCGGTTGGGAAGCTCGCGACAATACGATGGCCGCCTAGATGATTTTGTGATCTACGACCGTGTCCTCAGCAATGCCGAAGTGACAACGAGATTTACCTCGAAAGACATCCTAACCGGCTTCGCACTTCCTACTTCCGATGTCCCAGCGGCGACCGTTTCGAACTTTACGCCGCTTGACAATGGCACGTATACGCTGCACATCCAAGTGTCCGACAAGGATGGCGCGATCACTTCGGCCGATCGACAATTCACCGTGATCAACGTTGCTCCCGTGATCAACGATCTCAATATGACCGGACCGGTCGGGGCGAGCACTGTTCATCCAGTAAGCTTTGGGACCTTCTCGTTCAACGCGGGCGACGTAACCGATGCCGGTGTCAACGATTCGAGAACCTATCTTTGGGAAGTCATCACCAACAACGGTCAACAGATCCAGAGTTCCGATGGCTTTGCGTTCGAACTGAGATCGCAGTTCGCCGGCGATTACACAGTCAAGCTAACCGTTACCGACTCGGATGGCGCTGCGACTACCTTTACGCAAGTCGTCAATGTCAATCCGATCGCGGTTATCAGCCTGCCATCGTCGCCCGTCGCTGGATCGGTCGTGACGATCGAATCCGAGAATTCGAGTGTCCTTGCACAAGCCGGTGGGTTGAACGGAACGAGTTTGTCGGCTACTCGAACGTATGCCTGGACAGTGACGCTCGGTGTCTCTGCAGTCGCCACCGGAACAACGTCGAGTATCGATTTTGTGCCGGTGGCCGCAGGCAACTATACGGTGGCCTTAACGATCACCGATCAGTTCTTTAACAACTCGGTTTTGACTTCAACGCGATCGCATTCGGTCAATTCGAATCTTGTCGTGACTTCTCCAACATCCGTGACGATCGATACATCGAATCAGATCATCGCTCCGCACTTCGATGGATCGAACGACCGAATCGATCTGGGTGCGATCAGTGCACTTAGCAACCTCGGAAACAATTTCTCCGTGGTCGCTTGGGTGAAACCGGATGCCGTAACAGGGACGCATCGAGTTCTCGCAGGTGGAACATGGCGATTTGGGCTGCAAAGTTCCGAAATCGCATTGGAAGTCAATACGTCATCGGGTTCGGTCCTGGTAACGAGCACCGGTGCTGGCCTTCAAGCGGGAGTGTGGAACCATATTGCTGCTTTGCGGCGCAGCGATAATTCGATCGAGTTCTTCGTGAATGGCCGATCGCTTGGAACGTCCACGGGACCGGTCGCACAATTACAACCCTCTGGTACGTGGCACATCGGTAGCCTCAACGTTACCGGCTTGTTCGACGGAATGATTCGCGAAGTCGGTGCCTACAATTCGATCCTGTCGACGACGCAACTCGATGCGGTCCGCGATGGCAATACATCGAGCCCAGCCCCGCTGGCTTTCTGGCGAATGAACGAAGGGACTGGAACGACGGTTGCGAACTCGGGGACGCTTTCGGTCAGTGGCAGCATGCTCAACGGTCTCGGTTGGGCTGGTCACTCCGAAGGAGTCGAAGGCGACGTCCTTACCTTCACACTCGGCAACTTGCCGCCAGTCGATGAACTGGCGACACGCGTTGTCGTTTGGACAGTAACACCATCCAGCTTTACGATCATTCCAACGGCCGATCAAGAGCAGTTCAAGATCAAGGTGAATGGCGATGGATTGTACACCGTTTCAGCTACGATTACCGATACGTACTCCAGCCCGAACTTCGCGACGACCAACTTTGTTCGCGTGGCGAACGTTGCCAACGTTTCGGTTGCCAACCAAGCAGCCATCATCGAAGCCGATCACAAGTTCGGCATCGAAGGAACATCGGTGACGGTTACCGCCAAAGTCACCGATGCGGGCACGACCGATGCTCATACCTTTACCATCGATTGGCCAGACAATACGACTTCTTCCGGGAGCGTGGTCGGTGGACTAATTGCAGTATCGAAATTATTCCAACAAGATGGCAACTACACGGCTACGCTGAAAGTAACCGACAACGCTGGGGCAGTCCGCTCGCATGATATCTTGATTCGTATTGCCAACGCTGCTCCCACGGCCGTAAACAACTCTGGATTCAACACCAACGAGGACAACGCGTTGACAATTTCCGCGGCGACGATCCTTGGCAATGATACCGATCCGGGTGCCTTGGATGTTTTGACGATCGATAGTGTCCAATCGCCCTCGGCCAATGGAGCTTCGATCTCGATCAATAGCTCTGGCAACATCGTTTACAACCCGAGTGTTTCGTCGACGCTCACCGGGCTCCAACAAGGCGAATCGGTCATCGACACTTTTACGTACGTTGTCACCGACGATGCGGGAGCGACGAGATTGGCAACGGTTACGTTAACCGTCAACGGAAGCAATGACCTTCCAACGGCCCACGAGGACAACGTTTCGATTGCCGAAGACCAGACAACGGCCGTAACCGGAAACCTCTTGGCCAACGACACCGATTCGGACATTGGCTCGACGTTGATCGTCGATGAAGTCAATTTCGATACGATTAGTCCTATGGACACTCGATTTGGAACACTGACTTGGAGTGCCGATGGTTCGTTCAGTTATCAACTCAATAACAGCCATCCGCTGGTTCAGCGACTGGCGGTCGGTGAGCAGTTATTTGACATTATCGAGTACCGAGTCAGCGATGGCTTCGACCGTGTCGAGAGTACGCTGACAATCGCGATCAACGGAACCAACGACGCACCGATCGCCAGCAACGATTCCAACACCATCAACGCCAACGCTACGTTGTCGATTCCATCCGACGAATACGACGATGTTGTTCTGTCGGATAGTCCGGTCGCCTACTGGCGACTGGCTGACATTAGCGGATCGGTCGCCGCCAATCGAATGGCACCGTCGACTCCGGATGGAATACGAGTCAACGCATTCTATCCTCCGGAAACGGGGCTCGTTCCGAATTCGTTTGATAATTCGACTCGCTTCGATGGTTCGCAATACATCTCCGTTCCCGATTCGTTGCTGATCAACACGACGGCAGTGACAGCCAAGTCAATCGAGCTTTGGTTCAACGCCGACGACGCTCAAACCACGCAACTGCTGTACGAACAAGGAAATTCGACGAACGGTTTGAACCTCTACATCGACGGTGGGTTCCTGTACTTTGGAACATGGGCCGCCGGCGTCTTCGGGCCAATCGTGAAAACGGCGATCAGTGCGAATGTGAACTATCATGTCGTGGGAGCGTTTGGATCGAGCACGGCGACTCTCTTCGTCAATGGAGTGCCGATTGCATCGCTGGCAACTTCCTTTAGCAGTATTCCAAGCCATTCCGGCGAAACCGCGATCGGCATGGCTCGCGGAACGCGATTCCACTTCGGGCCGTTCGTCAATGGTTGCGTCTTCATGGGCAAGCTTGACGAAGTTGCTGTTTATAACACGCGATTGACGGCCGCACAGGCGCTCGGCCACTTCCGTGCCGGAGGTTTGTTGGCAAACGATCTCGAGATCGACCGCCCCGACACAATGACTGTTTCTGCAGTCAATGGCAGTGCTGCGAATGTGGCTACTACCTTCACGCTCCCGTCGGGGGCTTTGCTGTATGTACGTGCCAATGGTTCGTACAGCTACAATCCGAATTCAGCTTTCGACTATTTGCCGGTTGGCAGCAACGCAAACGATACTTTCACGTACACAGTTGCCGACCGGTCGGGTACAACATCGATAGCGACCGTCACGATTGCGGTTGTCGGCCAAAACGATGCACCACGCGGGACTACGCTGAGCGGAAATCAGGTGACAAGCAGCAGTCTTGTCGGGACGTTAGCCGATATCGATGTCGACACGACGGATACGCATACCTTTACGTTGGTCAACGACTCGGGTCAAAGTGGCGGTCCGAACTTCGCTGTCTCCGGCAATCAATTGGTGGTCATCAGTCGAACGGGGATGACACTTGGACAGACGCGAATCCTGACGATTCAGACGACCGACAATCATGGAGCCTCGATTCAACAAGTCTTCCCCGTAACGGTAAATGCCATTGTTCCGACCGTCGGCGTATCGAGTGTCACTCCGAATGCGAGCGGTGTTGACTTCATGTTCTCCATAGCGATGAACCAGAGTGTCTTGAATGTTTACGATGGTGTCGATGCCCCCGTGGACGCGGCCGACGTCACGCT
>JANPLJ010001216.1:0-1831 GCA_031426475.1 Pirellulaceae bacterium
CTTTTTTCGTTTGGCCGGCAAACGGTGGGCGTCAGCCCACTGTTTCCTCCAACCTCCGTGTCCCCCTCTCGCTCCGTGTCCCCCGCTAGGTCCATGCTCCCCATCCCTGCCGAAGGTTTTCCATACAATCGTCATCTTTTGCCCCTGCGACTTCAAACTTGCCCCCCTTTGATCCTCGATGGTTGGTGATATAGCGTTTTTGGGAAACAGTGGGCTGACGCCCACCGCTCGCCTTGGTACGGTTTGATCGATGCAGAATTGCGGCTACGCAAGCAACTTGACTACGCAAACAACTCGGTAACGGCCTGTGCCTTTACTAGCTCGCGTGGCTGATTGAGATGGTTGTAGACAATTGTTTCAGGGTCGATACCAAAGGCATGGTAAATCGATGCGAGCAACTGCCCTGGATGCACCGGGTTATCGGTTGGAGCACTGGCCGTCTTGTCGCTCTTGCCGTGGACGTAGCCTCGTTTGATCCCGGCGCCTGCGACGACCGCTGTGTAACAGTACGGCCAGTGATCGCGACCGTCGGCCGAGTTGTTATTGCCGCTGGTGCTAACACCGCGTTGTGGCGATCGACCGAATTCACCGACGGCGACAACCAGCGTGTCTTCCAGCAAACCTCGCTGGTCCATGTCTTCGATCAGCGTCGATAGGCCCGCATCGAGCATTGGTCCCGATTGGTTCTTCATGCGCTGCGAGAGTCCAACGTGATGATCCCACGAGTGGTTGTCGCTGTTGGCGACCTTCGGCCAAATCACTTCGACGACGCGAGTGCCGGCTTCGACCAGACGTCGGGCAAGCAAACAACTCTGACCGAACGTGTTGCGGCCGTACGCATCGCGAAGGACTTCGGATTCTCCTGATAGATCGAAGGCTTCGCGAGCACGCCCCGACGTGATCAAGGAAAGGGCCTGCGTAAAGTAGGTGTCGAGTTGTTGATTCTCGACGGCCGCGTTGATCGTCGGCATCTGCTTGTTGATCAAGTCTCGCAAGGCCGCACGTCGCTCGAGCCGAACAGCGAAGACTTCGGGACGCAATTGAAGATCACTGACCTGAACCTTGTCCATTTTCTTCATGTCCATGTCGTCCCCTTCTGGGTACAACGTGTACGGATCATAGGCTTTCCCTAGAAAACCGGCCGAGCCGCCTTTGCCAACGACGTTGGATTCCTGCAGCGGTCGCGGTAACATGACGAACGGCAACATCGGCTCATCCACAGGACGTAGACGGATAATATTCGACCCTAAGTTCGGAAAGTCTTTTGGCGACGGCGGTTCGAGTTGTCCAGACGGGCTGACCTTGTCGGTTGTATAGCCCGTCATCATCTGATAGATAGCTGCGGTGTGATTAAACAAGCCATTGGGCGTGTAGCTCATCGATCGAATCATCGTGAAACGATCGTTGACTTTACTGAGCTTTGGAAGGTTCTCCGTATACTTGATACCGGGAATCATCGTCGAAATGGGTTCGAAGATCGACTTGACGTTGTCAGGAACGTTTTCTTTCGGATCCCACAAATCCAGGTGACTCGGTCCACCTTGAAGATAGATCAACACCAACCGCTTGGCTTTGTTCCAACCGGGACCGCCTTTTGCGACTTCGCCTTGTGCATCTTTCAATCGCAAAAGGTTTCCGAGGCTAAGTCCGGCAATTCCCGTTCCGCCCACTCGTAAAACATCTCGGCGTGATACGCGAACGTTCACGTCGCAGACATCTTTTCCTGGCTCACCAATAATTCGCCACATCATCACACCTCATTGTTAGGGGATCGGTCGAGAAATGGTGTCAGGAACCTTTTGCGAGGAACTCGCCCTTCGGGTGCTATGCA
>JANPLJ010001217.1:0-4108 GCA_031426475.1 Pirellulaceae bacterium
CCGCGATCGTAAGGTCACCAGCCGGAATATTAGTGAATCCTGCGCTTCCGCCTTGGGCCAGCACGAATGCACCTGCGCCGATCGTTACAATCGAGTCAAAGTTCACGCGAATGCGTTGGACCATCGAACGCTGGGAGGTACCATCGCCAAACGCGACCGTCTCAACTTTCGGTGCTGCCACTGATGGTGTGACGCTAAAGTCCTGGACGGACAATGGACTTTGCACCCAATTCGCCGCGAGCGCGACCGCGTCGCGAAGCTGCGCTTTCGTACCGGTGATCAACGAATCGTTGTAAACCGCCGTTGCGACAGGCGCACCGACGGTTCCGAGATTATCGACTGCCGACGTCCCGACAAGCAGCGTGCTTGGTAGGTATGTCGATGTTGTTGAAGTACCTCCGGATACCAAATAAGGTCCGCCAAAGTTAATGCTGAACAAGAAGGCTGGTGCCGACCGAGCCCCTTGGAAGAGGAACATGTTGTCGCCGCCCGCCGCCAAAGCAAAATTCGAGTCAATCGCAACCGTACCCGCAGCCACAGGTGACACGATTGCACCGCTCGTTGGGTTCGAAACCGTCACTTCCGTTCCAGCCGCGATGCCTGACGCGCCCACGATAAACGTCGCGTAACCTTCGTTCGTCGTCAGCGCCGATCCAGTCCAAGCGTTGTCCGTGAACTTAAGTGTGGTTCCAGGGAGTAGGGCAACCAAAGGAATGAACGAGAAGCCATCGTCACCTGCGGTGTTCATGCCTGTGATGACGACGTCACCAGGCGATAGCGGCTGAATCTCATCGTTCTCGATCAGGCCTGTGCCAACAAAAGTACCGCCGAGCGTAGCCGCCGTCGGTGCGCTTAAGGTTATCGCAAAGGTTTCATCCAATTCGGTGGTCGTATCACCTTGTACGTTGACGGTGATGGTTTGAGTGGTGGTTGTCCCATCACCCGGAAACGTCACGACACCCGTTGGGAAAACCCCGCCAACAAAGTCCGTCCCATCTGCAGGATTCGTTACGCCACCAGAGATGTCCCAGTTTGCCGTCACCACGTTCGACAAGAGACCCGCACGTGTAACCGTGAAGACAAATGCAGTCGAACCGCTATTGCCCTCGGCGGCGATGACTTGCGTTCCCTGGATGGAGATCGTCGTGTCGTCGTTGAAGATCGTTCCGTTTGCCGTTGGAACAGAGATGACGGTTCCCGCCGATGGGTTGCTGAGCGTAACCACAAAGTTTTCATCTAACTCTACGTTCGTGTCACCGTTGACGGTGAGATTGACCGCTTGGCTCGTTTCGTTATTGGCAAAGGTAACGGTTCCGGTCAGCGGCGTCGTGAAGTCGGTGGCGTTGACCGAGCCCGTGATCGTGTAATCGACCGTACTCGAACCCGTCGTTACACCGGTACGATTCACGGTAAAGATAAAGGAGGTCCCCGCGCCGGTTCCTTCGGCTTTCGCCAGATCTGTCGCAGCGATCTGATATTCCGTCGCCGCGTCATCGTTGAGGATCGAACCGTTTGCCGCGGCTGTTCCAATCGTTGTTCCAACAGACGGTCCCGACAAAGTCACGGTGAAACCTTCATCTGGCTCATTCGTACTATCACCGACAACATTTACGGTGATCGTCTTCGAGAGTTCGTTGGCTGCGAAACTTACCGTTCCGCTCGGAAGGACGCTGCCTTGGAAATCGGCAGCGTTAGCTACATTGGCCCCGGATCCTGTTACCGCCCAGTTGGCGGTCGAAGTGCCGGTCGTCAAGCCTGAACGCGATACGGTGAAGGTAAAGGCAGTTGTTCCTGCATCTCCTTCGAGCTTCGATGCGCTCAGCGGTGTGATCGCTAATACGGCACTGCTAGCAATTCCGGGTGTCGTCGCAATACCGCGGAAGGCAGTCCCGCTTGCCGCAGTGGCCAAAACAGTTGGAGTGCCCGCGAACGCACCGTTGTATCCGCTAGAGTCGACCAAACTGACAAGCTCGCCGCCGCCCGTCGCACCCGAACCACCCTGACGTGTTGCGAAGAGCGATACTGTCGAACCCGACACAAGTGCCGTTATACCGCGATAATTATCGGCATCGACACCTACAATTCCATTCGACACCCAGTCAGTTCCGACGAGCGAAAACTTCTGCAACGCTCCGGCGGCGTCATCGGCAACATACAGCGTGTCGTCGCCTGGAACGCCTGCATTCAGATCAGCAAAGAAAGTTCCATAGGGGCCGGGCAAGGCTGAGATGCCAGCGCCCGGGAGATTCGTTATCGTTTGACCGCTCGCCGTCGGCGTGCCCGTTCCTACCGTCGCGACACGCGTTGCTCCGGAAGCGGCAGTGACATAGAGTTGACCGTTGGAAATTGTGACGGTTCGGATGTTGGTTGTCGTCGTACTGAGTTGAGTCGATGTCGTTGCGCCAAGCGTCGTCGAACGAACTCCACCTGGGGTCCCAGCAAACCATAGATCCTGGCCGTTGGTTGAAGCCGCGCTTCGAGGAGTTCCACCCGAAGCAGCGTCGGTCAAACGAGTCGATGTATCGATCGCGCCCGTTCCATCGATCCGACCGATGACTCGGTTGACCGTTGCCGAAGTTGTTGTTGGCAACGAAGCAGCGTCCGGGATGGCAGCCGGCCCGTAACCGGTCAACATCAGATAGTTGCCATCCGCAGAACGAGACAACGAACCTTCGGAAGTAGAAATTCCATTGGCGACGAGAGACGTGCTGCCGCTATTCGGCAACTGAATCGATTGCACCAAACCGCCCGCTGGAGTGTACTCGTCGATGTAGACGGTATTTCCGGTGTTTGCCAACGTGTCACCTGCCGCACCCACGCGATAAATCGCAAGGTTGCCAGGCGTGAAGGCCGCGAAGACTCGTCGCGACTCGAGGTTTTCGAGCAAAAGCGTTCGAGAATGTTTTCGCTGGCGATTGCGGACAATCGCGGAACGAGATTTCAGCTTCTGAAGCAGGGCTCGAGTGGCAGCAAAGAGACGCATTGGGAACCTCGTATTAGTTATCGTGGAAGATTCATGATTGACGTTTGATCGTTACAGTAGGCAAACAAATGACAGTTACAAGGTCTTCAGACGCAAATTCATTGCATCTTCATCAAGACCAAAAATTCTTAAACACAAGCTTCCATTTGTGCTTACTTCACTTTGAACAAATCTGGACAACGCCCACAAGCGTTTTTCGGCGACTATCGATACCGGTCGCGGGTCAAGTTCATGCTTTGCTAAGCGCATCGCCGCCGGCGATAAACACCACCGATCAATAGTGGCAATCCAAGCAACGAAAAAGACGTAGGTTCAGGAATTGCAGAGAAAATCGATGCACCGTTGAACACAAGTTGATTGGTTGGAATGGTAGCAAACGTTCCGTTGACCAAAAAGTCATCGCCTTGCGTTTCAAGCCGTAAAGGGAAGATGTCGAAGTCAGTCGACTCGCCCCGAGGCTGATTCACAGTAAACGTCGCAGTTGCAACAACGAACGGACCGGCTGGCGCTACTGGACCTGCACCGGTGTCACCCCCAAAGCGAAACAGCAACCCTTCGGGGCCAGAAATCCCTAGATTATTCGGGTTGGTTGTATCGGTTTCAACAAAACCAAAGCCGGCGGGAAACGTTTCTGTTCGCGAGACGAAGGTAAGCTCGGTTCGATCGAATCCAAGCGTAAATTGATATGCTGAAAGCGATGTACTACCGGTTAAATCCAATACGATCGTGGCAGTCAGCGACTGGCCTGCCACAGAGTCTCGAATCGCCTGGATACCAGGTGTTGCCGCATCCAAGTCGACGCTGAGCATCACATCCGCATAAGCTTGCAACATGCAACTGATACTCATCGCAATTGCGATTCCGAACGTTTTAAATTGTCTCATTCCGATTACTCCACTGATAAAAAATTGTTAGTCAACCTAAAAGCTGCAAAAACTTAAAAATCCAAGCGGGCGTTGATTCTTGCTCGCAACTGCCCTAGCTCCGCTAGTCGAACAGCTCCGTCATTATTGAAGTCGAATCGAGCGTCGTATCCAGGGTCAGGGGATACCTTGTTGATTGCCGCCCGAAGCTGTCCAAGTTCAGCAAGCCGAACGACACGGTCCCCACTTGAATCGCCGAAAC
>JANPLJ010001218.1:0-1364 GCA_031426475.1 Pirellulaceae bacterium
CGCACGGGCAAGATGTTCGCCTGCGACTATTGCGGTGTGGCACCCGACATTCTGGTCCTGGCGAAAGCCCTCGGCGGCGGCGTGATGCCCATCGGCGCGACGGTCGGTACGCCCGCCGTCTGGGAGAAAGTTTTCAAAACGAACCCGTTCCTGCACACGTCCACGTTCGGCGGGAACGAACTGGCGTGTGTCGCCGCGCTGAAAACGCTGGAGATCATCGAGCGCGACGATCTTGCGGCGGAGTCGGCGCGAAAAGGGGCGCGTTTGCTCGCCGGACTACGCGGCGTTCAGGAAAAATATCCGGATCTGCTCACGGATACTCGTGGCGTCGGGCTAATGATCGGGGTCGAGTTCGCATACGCCGATGTGGGCAAACTCGCCATTTCGACCGACGCTCAATAAACCTGCGATTCCCGTACCACGCTCAAATTCCTGTCGGATATTTTCATAATCTATATGGTAAATCGGATAAGCCAACGGAATTCGAACGACCCGACTTCCGATCACACGAGATCGAATCCGTGGGACTATTTTTTCTAAACCTTCGATACACTTGTCAGCGAGCCACCCGTCGTCCGCCTTCCAAAACGTGTCACCTACGTCGCAGCCAATGTCGCAGGTCACCTGGGTTTTTCCTGGCGGAACCAACCAGGGAAGTCCCATACCGATGTCGCTGACCCGAAAAAATGGGAATTGAGATTCTGGAACCCAGGTAACTACGTCGCGTAGGCCCGATGACTCTTGGAGTTTCAAGTTCACAAAAACCATCGCACGGTATCGAAAGGACTGAAGCGAGTCTAGCTTGTTGGTCCCGCGAATCATCTTCGAAAGGAAGTGGACCGGTGCCGTTGAAATGACTCCGCTTACTTGAGTATGCTTGCCATCGCAGACTATCGATTGAACGCGATCCGATTCGACATGAATTTCTTCGACTCGACTATTGAGATGAATCGAATCCTGCACTTCTTCTGCCAGTCGAGCGCACACGGCAGCGATACCTTCTCGAGGATAGACGTGCCAAGCATTCGCCGTTTCCTTGACGGCTCCCGAGTAGCCGATGCCGATCGCCCGCCCGGTCATCTTTGAAGCGGCTTTCAGCATCAGCATCTGCGGAAGGCTTGTCGCAAACTTCTCTCCAACCGCAGATGATATGCTGTTGCTGTCATGCCCAGACCAAGCTTCCGTAAGCGGTGCTGCGACTTCTCTGGTAAAGATTTTACCGTATTGGTTGTGGTAATACTGTTGCGCGTTCGTTGGTTTCTTCGAAGAAATGGAGCGGACTTTCCCCGAAAGTCCGCTCCAAATAAATCGCGGAGAGGACATCAGCCCCAAAGGGTACGAGTAGGTTTTCCCTCCCACATGGA
>JANPLJ010001219.1:0-1081 GCA_031426475.1 Pirellulaceae bacterium
TCGCGGTAGGGACGGCCATCGCTGGCCGCCCCCTGCACAGATCCGTACGCGAAGCACTACCTCATACGGCTCCTACTGTTAGTCGAGCGCGCAAACGGTCTTTCGGATATGGAGTGAACCCCAAGGGTCAGTGAACCCCAAGGGTCAAACCCTGTTTACTGTTTTCGTTCGTCCGTTGGTTCAATCGATGAACGTGATTCGTCTTCTGAAACCGCCGGAATCGCATGGCGCCTCGACCAGTCAACCAAACGATTCGTAGCTCGCTTCGCGCGCCTGTTTTTACTTGAACTGCTACTTACGCTGCTTGAATTGGAGCAGTTGAAAGAGAAAAGCGACGCGGTACTGTTGCAGTCCAACGTATTTGACTAAACTTGATTGAACCCACGAGAGGTCAAATATGTCAGAGATCGCGTCCCAAATCCTCAATAGCTTTTCGACATTACCCGAAGTCGAGCAAAACGAAGTGTTAGTTGCGCTGCTTCGTAGTTCCGGAGAGATGCCATCGACAGAACTGAGCGACGAAGCATTGGTCTGTTTAGCCGAAGAAGTATTCTTGCGATTGGATGCAGAGGAGGCCCAGGATGGCCAAAGCGATTCGAGGTGAAGTCTGGCTAGCCGCTTCCTTAAACCGGGGCTTTCAATACGCAGAATATCGTGACGCTACCGACGGTGAAGCTTATTCGAAAGCTCGGTACACTGACTTCGACTCAGCTCGCGGAGATCGAGCAATCGGTGAAGCGTTGGCTTGGGCTGAGCTGACGTCGGGTGTGATGCGAAGGCGACGTTCTTAAGTTTGGCTCAACGATAAATGATGTGCGCGGGGTGAAATTGGTTTATCCGATTAGTTCAAATTTCGATAGATGAATCGCGTAGATTTTGAGCTTGAGGTAAACGAGATCTCGAAAGCCGTATGCTTGGCGTTTCAGTGTCTTGATCTTATTGTTGAGTCCTTCCAGTGGTCCGATCGTGATGGAGTGGTTGTACCACGCAAGGACACGCTTGAGTATTCCGGAATCGATCAACTCGACGACTTTCGAGACGAACAGTTTGACGACCTACGAACGCTTTCCGAGCCCTTTAT
>JANPLJ010001220.1:0-3077 GCA_031426475.1 Pirellulaceae bacterium
GTCGCTTACGCTTCCGACTCTTGTTCAACCTCGGAGGTATTCAAGCAGGTCGAATATTTCATGCGTCTCAAAGCCGTCAAGCAATCCAGCGGGCATCGGAGAGATCGGGGACTCCTTCATCGACTCGATGTCGCTTTTTTCGATTTCATCGATTGAATTCGGTTTCATGGGGTCCGACACGATCGCAATTTTTTGTGAACGATAGTCGCCTTCGACAAGCAACCGGCCACTCACAGTGCTTCCATTGGTCGTGAGGATTTGCACACTTCGGAAGTTTTCTGCGATGACGAGCGATGGTTCGATGATCGATTGCAGAATGTCCTTGCGACTGAATCGATTTGCGACATGCGTCAAATCGGGACCGACGGCTGGCCCTCGAGCACCACTTCGATGGCAACGATTGCATTGAGCCGCCTCGAAGATCACTTTGCCTCGAGCCACGTCGGGCTTGTAGCCTTGGTCAACTAACAAAGGCTCGAGATCATCCATCGTCCATTGGCGGACGATCGGTCGTGCGGAAACAGGCTCGATTTTTTCGGACTCGTTCGCACCAGGAGCAAGAACTTCAGCGAGATGGGTGAGTTCGGATTCATCAAGCGTCGCAATTGCTTCGTCACGCATTTGCTTCAGAAATTTTTCCATTCCTTCACCACGAACGAAACTGGCACCTTCATTCAACATTCGAAAATAGTCTCGTCGTTGTGTTTCGCTCCAGCCATTGCGGACATTTCGCAACGCGAACAGTCCATAGATTCGATGTTCTTGTTCGGGACTCGAAAGCAATGACTCGAACGTTTCTTTGAGGATAGATGGAGAATTGAGGCCAGCTAGAAGCAAGATGCACTGTCCCTGGACATTAAAATGATTGCCACAACGATTGATCGTGAACGAATTTGCAAGTGAGGCATTGGTGAAAGCAAGAATCTGTTCACTTATTTCTGTACCTCGCGCTTGGAAGATACCTGCGGCTGTGCTTTCGAGGCATTGGTAGCATTGCAGTACTCCCATCACCTGGCTCAATTCCAGCTTGTTCAAGTCCATCCGCAACAATCGATCGAGGGTCGCTGCGGCGACCGAATGTTCACCACTCCGAATCATCGCCAAGCAAACTTCAATGGCGGCCACGCTTCGCTTTTCCGTCAGGGCGCGCTCCCGCCATGTTTCGATCGGCTGATGTTCCAGTGCGACTCGCGCGGCGTGACGAAGATTCCAATCCGATGAGTCCAAGTGTTGCCATACGAGCTCGTGATCCAATGCACCGCCGGTGGCATGCATCGATTCTAGTTGCAATCGAATGCCTCTTGCCTTGGCGGCATGAATTTCACATTGTTGTTCGTGAAGCGATGGTGTTTCGTTGGGCGGAAGTTCGTCTCGGTAAGCAATGCGGTAGAGCGAAGACTGTGTCTTTCGGCCGCCAGTAATGATGTAAAGTGCGCCGTCGGGACCGATCGCGAGATCGGTTACATTGAGTGGTCGCCCTTGGAGAAATGTCTCGGCGTTCGCTCGATAGCCAGCTCCCCGCGGCGCCATATGAACGGATAAGATTCGTCCATAGGTCCAGTCGAGAACCAACAAGGAACGTCGATACTCGTCGGGGAATCGAGCGTCCGTTGCAAACAAAACGGCAGTCGGCGATCCCTTTCCGATATCGAGTGTCGGCATGGCGTTATCGGGATGGTCTGGGAAATACGGAGGCCACTTGCCGGTGACTGCTCGCCATCCATAGTCGGCTCCCGACAGCAATTGAACGATCCGTGTTGGACGATACCACGGAGTTCCCATATCAAATTCGGCGTCCGCATCGTAAGTGAACCAATCACCTCTTGGATTCACGCTCAGCCCGAATGGATTGCGAAGGCCCGTGCAAACGATTTCCCATTTCGTTCCTTCTGGATCGGTTCGCAACACATGCCCTTGCCCTTTCACGCTCGATCGAAGTGTATCTCGAAACGGTGACGTTCGATCAACGATGTTGGTGCTCGGAAGTTCAACGGAATCCCCGTGGATTGAGTAGATCGAGCCATCTGGCCCAAGTGCAAGGTCGTTCCGACCGTGGCCGACGCCCCCGGGGAACTCTCTCAGCAAACGGACTTCGTCGAACGAATCGTCTCCGTCTGTATCGCGCAGTCGATACAGACCTTTGGAATCATTTGCGTTAGCGTACAACGCGTCATGAGCGTACAGCAGTCCGCGGCATTCGAGCAGTTCGTTATCGATCTGTTCGACGCTATCGACGGAGTTTTTGGAATCCGAGATAGACAAACGCAAGAGCCCTTTCTCTTCGCGAGCGATCGTCAGTCGCCCCTGGGGATCAAAGGCCATACTCACCCATGATCCTTCGTCGGGTTCTGCATTCCGAAGTAGCTTGATCTCAAATCCAGGCACGGTCCAAAATTTATCGTCCGTCGGAGTCGATCCCGCGACTGCTTGTCGCCATTGCTCGTAATTCTCTGTCGGTTCGACTTTAGAAGATCTTCGACCGATCCCCCAAAGGCTTCGCGATACAAGCCCTAACGATTGGATGGACGATGGCTTCGTTTGACTGCTCGATTCGTCGTACAGGCATTCAATGCAATCCCAAGACTCATCGGAGACGATCGACGGTAAGTGATGCCCGGTCGCCGTTTTGAGGGTTAGGCTGGCAGCCAATGCAGTTGGGCCGGGCACTCTTCTCGCGGTTATCTCAATGGTGTTCCGTCCCAACCTAACCCTGCTGGTTACATCGATCTCGACGATTTCGCCGTATGGTTCCACTGCAAAAAGTTGCTCTCCGTTCATCGAAACCGATGCATGACAAAAGTCCGCGGCAAAACGTAACCGAGCGATGCTTAGAGGCTGTTCGACTTCAAAATCTTTTCGAATCGTTTTAATCGTCGTTCGTCGATTGTCGACGTCGAACTCATCCGCATCGTTCGAATCCCAAATCCATTGCGGAACAGCTTCGTTAGACTCCATCGCCGCAGAAAAAAGAGACTCTGTATCCCACACAACAGGGCCAGGAATCGCGGCGAGGCAGAAAACGGCCATTCGTGTATTCAGCATGGTTTGCTTGTCCGGCGGCAAAAAGTGCAAAGTAT
>JANPLJ010001221.1:0-3358 GCA_031426475.1 Pirellulaceae bacterium
GAGAATGCAGCCGGACTATTCTAAAGTCGTTCGTCACTCTTCGTTCTCACATTCCAAAGGCAACTTCATGCCAGCCAAAGCCGTGCAATTTACTGCTCGCCTCTCCATTGTTTGCCTTGCAATCTGTGGTTCGATTACGTCGGCCTGGGGCCAAGCCGCAAATAACAACAATAACAATAACAACAATAACAATGGTGGTGTTGCAGGCATTGATATCGATGCTGATGGGGTGCTCCGCGTAAGACAATCCGACCCAGCGCTGGCGGCGCAACAGCGAATGGCCGCAATACAGAAGAAGGGTCCAAAAGGGGCAAAGACAAGCGCGATGCGAAAAGTGTCTTTGCAGCGGCTCGAACAAAGCGTAGCAAAAGCGATATCATCGGGGGCCGATATCAGCATGGAACAACTGACGCTCGCCGGCTTAACCCGAGTTGAATATGTAATCTACTTTCCGGGATCAAAGGATATTGTGATCGCTGGTCCTTCGGAAGAAGTGATCGAAAATCCCGATGGCCGCCCCGTGGGCTTAACAAGTGGAAAACCAACAATTCGCCTCGACGACTTGGTTGTCGCACTGCGGTCCTTCGCTTCTGGAAACGGAAAGGCTGATTTTATCAGCTGTTCGATCGACCCGACGCAAGCGGGTTTGGCAAAGATGCAAACTTACCTTCGTCAACTGGGTGGCTCTGTTTCTCCCAATGCTGATGTGCGCGGAATCGCGCGTGGGATGCGGGACTCTTTGGGTATGCAAACGGTTTCGATCCATGGTGTCCCAGCGACCACTCGATTTGCTCAGACACTGGTCGAAGCAGACTATCGGATGAAGCTGATCGGAATCGGACTCGAAAGGCCTGCGATTGCGATGAAGAGCTGGGTTGCCCGGGCAAATCCGAATAGCAGCGCCGCGAGCTCGATGCAACGATGGTATTTCACGGCAGATTACAGTGGTGTCAAAGTCAGCCCAGATTCGTCGGTCTTGAAACTTGAAGGTCAAGGCGTCAAGCTAGTCGGCGAGGATGAACGAGTTGATCGTAGCGGCAATCGTACGAAGAGCAACAAACCGGCTGACCCGGCAAGCCAGGCCTTTACAAAGGAGTTCACCGAAAAATTCGAAAAAATTGCGGATGTTACGCCCGTATTTTTCGATATGCGAAACTTGTTTGACTTGAGTGTATGCTCCGCGTTCATCCAGGAACAGCGATTCTGTGAACTCGCCGGTTGGGATCTCGGTTGTTTTGGTGACGAAAATCGATTTAAAGCCGAAGTAGCAAGCGCTCCACTTCAGGTCGAGACGGCAGTTAATGCGATTTGGCGAGGTTCTCGTTTGATGACACCCATCGGTGGCGGTGTTCATATCTCGGCGCGCAAACTGGCCACTGGCGAACTCACCGAACAAGATTCAACGCTCAGTGAAACTCAATCGAAAGCATCAGCTCCCCAATCGCTGGCCGCCGACCAATGGTGGTGGGACTAAAAGCTGCTTCTAATTTAAATGTTTGCGTTCCCACTCGTAGCCGAAGTCGTCAGACTTTGGACGAATCGCCAGGGACGCACGTTTCTCGAGCTTCATTCAGATTCGGACGAATCCGGCTACGAGGCGTTGGTAATGGTGACTTCCCGACTCGAATAGCCAAGGTGGCTCGTCGATGTTATCCTTTAGCGTCGCGCTAAAGATTGATCGCCTCTTGCCCCACTACCTCATGGATTGATTGTGTCGAGTGCAACACCTGGCCAGAAGCCCAAAAGTATCGGCGACCTGCTCCGAGAGTTTCGTGAGCATCGCGATCATATGCAGCAAGAGCTAGCGAAGGCAATTGTCGGCCAAGAGGAAGTCGTCGAGCAGCTTTTCGCGGCTGTCTTTACTCGCGGCCATTGCCTTTTGGAAGGTGTCCCCGGGCTAGCCAAGACGTTGATGGTCAGTTCGCTTGCCAAGATCTTGGATGTCGGGTTCAAACGAATTCAGTTCACGCCCGACTTGATGCCTTCGGACATTACCGGTACGAACGTGCTGGACGAAAACGACGCTGGCCGACGCGAGTTCCGGTTCGTCGAAGGACCGATCTTTACCAACATTCTATTGGCGGATGAAATCAATCGTACACCTCCGAAGACACAAGCTGCGTTGCTCCAAGCGATGCAAGAGCGTGAAGTAACGGTGGGAAGTAAGACCTTTCCGCTGCCCGATCCCTTCTTTACGATTGCAACTCAGAATCCCATCGAGCAAGAAGGGACATACCCATTGCCCGAAGCGCAGTTGGACCGCTTCATGTTCAATATCAAGATTGGCTATCCCACTGCCGACGAAGAAGAAAAGATTCTCATCAACACAACCCGCAACGAGCGGCCGGAAATCAACAAAGTTCTTTCGGCCCGCGCAATCTTGAACATTCAAAAGCTCGTTTCGAGTGTGGCTATCAGTGAATATGTCGTCAAGTATGTCGCAAGTCTCGTCCGCGCGACCCGACCTACCGATGAGAAATCGCCTGCTTTCGTACGCGAGTTGTTGGATTGGGGTGCAGGTCCGCGGGCTGGCCAGTTCCTGCTGCAAGCGGGCAAGGCGATCGCAGCGATGGACGGTCGTTTCAGCGTTGCGATCGCTGATATTCGTCGCATCGCCGTCCCCGTACTTCGACATCGATTGAGCGCGAACTTCCAAGCGCAAGCCGAGGGTATGACCACCGACGCGATTGTTCTTCGATTGCTCAAAGAAGTGCGAGAGCCTGACATTCCAAAATTTGCGACTCCCGAAGTTCCGCCGGTCGTTTCCTAATGCGAGTAGAACAGTATCTTAAACCCGAATTGGCTTCGCAGATCAAGCGTCTCGATCTTCGGGCCAAGATGGTTGTGCGAGGTTTCCTGCAAGGGTTGCACGCGAGTCCCTATCACGGATTTTCCGTTGAGTTTTCGGAACATCGTCGATACTCGCATGGTGACGATCCCAAAGATATCGATTGGCTGGCATACGCTAAAACCGATCGCTACTACGTAAAGAAGTTCGAAGCCGAAACAAACCTGACGGGCTATCTCGTGATGGACTTAAGCCAGTCGATGGACTACACCTATCGACAGCAGCTTACCAAGTTCGACTACTGCATTTGTCTGGCGGCGGCGCTGACCTACCTGATGTTGATGCAGAAAGACGCGGTCGGCCTGGTTACGTTCGACAAAAAAATCCGTGCTAATGTTCAACCCAGGTCGCGTCGAAGTCAGTTGCCCGCCATTCTCAGCCAGCTTATCAAGCTGCAAGTCGCTGGCCAAACCGATCTTCAGAGTTCGCTCTTTCAATTGGCATCCATGCTTCGTCACCGTTCGTTGGTGATGTTATTCAGCGACCTATTGGCGGACACGGAACCGACAT
>JANPLJ010001222.1:0-1998 GCA_031426475.1 Pirellulaceae bacterium
CCCGCACTTGGGCGCCCGCTTTTTCGACAAGACGGGCAGATTGGGAAAGCCCGGCTAAATTCTGAAAACCATGGACGACGATCATGTCGCCACACTTGGCAAATGCTTCAGCGATACACTGACCAATTCCCGAGGACGAGCCAGTAACGACAACGACACGCGATGCCATAGTCATAGCAAATGTTCACCAACCAAGTTTGTTTTCCTGGACGCGACGCTCAATATCGAGAATCTTTGCAAGCCTCGCAGCATGCCGCGGTTGTGGTGTGTAGCGAGCTTTCAAAAATGCACGAACGATTTCGAATGCGACTTCGGGACCGATGACTCGGGCACCAATGCATAGGACGTTCATGTCATCGTGTTCAACGCCCTGCCGAGCCGAATAGGTGTCGTGGCATAATGACGCTCGTATTCCAGGAAACTTGTTGGCTGCAACGCTGACTCCGACGCCAGATCCACATACCAGGATACCTCGATCCGCCCGCCCTTGAAGGATTTCTTTGGCGGCTGCCTCAGCAAAATCGGGGAAGTCACAGGCATCGGTGGAGTGCGTTCCGCAGTCAAAAACTTGCAGCTTCTCAGTATTGAGAAGCTGCAGTACTTCGCCCTTGAGGCCAAAGCCAGCATGATCGCCTCCGATGACGTATCGAAAATTCTGCTGCATAGTCATAGAACCTGTGTCCGTTCTTGAGAGCGGGTCAAATCTGGCTGTTCGATGTACGGATTTCGACAAAACACTAGCATACTCGGCAGGTTTCTTTCGGGAACGCCGTTGCCGTAAATCGAGTTGCCTGATAGATTCCGTAGTCCGAATCGGCTCGAGTTTTCGTCGTAAATGAATGGCATTTGCGTCTCGGCTGGTCCCTGGTCCTCTATTTTAAGGGTTCGCTGCTGCTTTTGGCCGCGTCTGACTGGTAACCCATCGGTTGCCTCCCCATATCGCCCGCAGCCTGAGAATCCAAGGTTTTTAGTACATTCATGGTCAACCGTAACCTCATTCGCTCTCTAGAAGATGACTCGATATCCGCCGAGCTGGACCTCATGTTCCCGCCAGACGAGAGCGAGGAGCTACTGCTCAATAGTCTGCACGATACCGATCGTCAGTTCGACGTAAATCAGATCGTCGAAGGACGAGTTGTCGAAATTAACGACGAATTTGTCGTCGTCGACGTCGGATTCAAGAGCGAAGGTGCCATTCATCGCAACGAATGGGGCGAAGGTGAAGAATTGCCAGCGATTGGCGATACCGTCAAAGTCTTGATCGAAGAAGTCGAAGACCAGTTCGGCAACGTCGAAGAGCATCGCGGGATGATCAGCCTCAGCAAGCGTAAGGCTGAGAAGATTATTCAATGGGAAGCAATGATGTCTTCCGTCCAGGAAGGCCAGATCGTTACCGGAACGGTCACCCGAAAAATCAAGGGTGGTCTATTGGTCGATATCGGCGTCAACGTCTTTTTGCCAGCTAGCCAAGTCGACATTCGCCGTCCGAACGATATCGGTGACTTCATCGGTCGCGTTGTTCAGTGCGAAGTCCTCAAGATTGACGAGCTCCGTCGCAATATTGTTGTGAGCCGACGTTCACTGATCGAAAAGCAACGCGAAGAAGATCGCGAGCACCTGATGAGCGAACTCGAAGTTGGCCAGGTCCGCAAAGGCGTGGTCAAGAATATCGCCGACTTCGGTGCCTTCGTCGATTTGGGTGGCATCGATGGTTTGCTACACATTACCGACATGGCTTGGGAACGGATCGGTCATCCGACCGAGATGGTCAGCATCGATCAAGAAATCGAAGTCAAGATTTTGCAGATCGATCGCGAAAAGCAAAAGATCGCCCTGGGACTCAAGCAGAAGCAAGGGAACCCTTGGGAGAACATCGAGACGCGATACCCAGTGGGTACGGTCGTCAATGGTGAAGTCGTCAATGTGATGAGCTACGGTGCGTTCGTGAAGCTCGAGCCTGGCATCGAAGGCTTGGTCCACATCAGCGAAATGTCATGG
>JANPLJ010001223.1:0-4637 GCA_031426475.1 Pirellulaceae bacterium
CACAGTGGATCGAGCGACGCGGCAGCAGGCAGAGCCTGCAATTCCTTGGGTTCCCAGGCAGGAGTCGGCAGGAGCCTGGGAACCAGATGCCGGCGATTAGCGAAAAGTGTCACAATTGTTCTACATACCTGCGACTTTTCCAGTTACGGGAGATTCCAGGCTTTTCGGAGCGACCATTGAATCGACCAAAGCAGCGATATCAGGACAAACGCGGCCCAGCTATCGAGGATTCCATCGCCAAGTCGATATGTTTGAACCGATTCTACAGTGGCTGTACGTCGGCGCTCCATGAGCGATTTGACGATTTCGTCGGTTGCTTCGGGCGCAATAATCCTTCCCCCTGCGGTCTCGTTAAGTTTGGCAAGTTGATTGATCAATTGCCAATCAGGGGCGGCTTGTAGTTTTTCGATCGCCATGTCGACCACGATAAACGGAAGCTTCGATTCGATCGACTTGCCGTCGCTGTTCGTGGTTCGCGCAGTAATTTCATAGCGTCCTGGTTTCGACACCTGCATGATTTGACCTGACAAAACATTCTTGCTTGTCGACTGTGGTATCAGTGGTCCTCGGTCTTCGCCATCGAGCGACCATCGAAGATCGATAGTCTTCGGCATGGGAGCTTTCTTCGAACCCGGTGACCAAGTGAGTGTGTAGGGCGACGATTCGCCGAGCGCTAACGTTCGTCTTGGCATCGAAAAGTGCAAGCCTTCTTCGGTTTCTTCCCGTCTCATCGTCCAGAGGACGGCTTGTCGCCAAAATTGGCGATGTAGATCCGATCGCCCTTGACGCCACCAACGATAGCTGGAGTCAAACGCAAGACAAAGGATGCGACCTTGTCCTGATTCGCTGCTGACGATCAGTGGCTGGTTCTCTGGGCCTGTTGCCAAGATCTGAACGCCGGGGCCTTCGCGAATCGCTCGCCATCGGTTGGCCCCAATAAGCGGTTTCAATTCCTTCCACGGACCATCCGTTTTCGTCGGCGAATTGCTCCTGGTTTCATCGGTTGTCGTTTCGATGGTTGCGGGTTGCAGATCGGTAACCGGGTGTGTCGCACGAGCGACGATCGGGATATCGCCCGTCCAATGGTTGCTGTCGACGATCTTTTGACCAAAACTTTGGCGAACACCTTCCAGGTCGACGGGTAAGATATTGGCTAGCGGCGAGTTTTGATATCCGCCGCCGCCGTAAGCGTGATAGCCGCCCAGCATGATCAAGCCGACGCCATTTTGAACGAGTTCGACGATGCGCGCTAATGTCTTGGGTCCGAGAGCTTCTGAATCGAGATCTCCGATGACAATGCAATCGAAGAGGTCGTCTTTGAGCATCTCGCTCAAATCGATTGGCCATTCCTTGCGAGTCGTTTCACGGATCAGCCTGGCGTCGATTTGAAGGTCGGGGCTGTCGGCCAACGCACGCCGAATGAACGTTTGTTCTTGTCCAGGCTGTCCTTCCAGATAGAGAATTCGCGATCCTGATTCTCGAACGTTGAGAAAGCATGTTTGCTCGTTATTCAACAACGTCGCCTCGCCGTCTACCCCGTCGGCTTTCACCAGAAGCTGGTACGCGCCAGGGTCAGGGGCCGAAATAGAGAGCTGAAACGGAAGCGATTGGTCTAGTTGACTTGGTTTGACAGTCAATTGATTGAGAAGCGTTTGCTTTTTGTTATCTTCGACCAAAAAAACTCGAACCACCAGTTCGCGATTTTGTAGGCCGATGGCTCGTAGGCTTCCTCGGATCGGTACAAGATTCTTTGCGAACGCGTCTTCAATCTGATCTGGGATACCTTCCAGGATTTGATCGCGAGTCTGTTCGGCACCGCTCCTGGGACCGATTCCAACCAAGTACAGCGGAATATCCAACTGAGCGAGTTGCCTTGCCGCTTGCTGAGCTTCTGCGGTATCGCCACGTGTTGTTTGAGCTCCATCTCCCAGCCAAACGACAGCTGTCAACGGCGGATCGACGGAAGCGGTTAGAATGTCACTAAGAGGTTTACCGATGTCGGTCAGCAAGCCTTGTGGCGACGACGGAAGATAGGATCGCCAAGCCTCCGGCCCCGTTGTCGAGGACGTTCCTTCGGACGAATTTCCTAAATTGCGAAGTTGTCCATCGTATCCAAATAGTTTCCAGTGCAGTTCTTTCCCTAGCAATCCGCTTCGTTCGTTTAAGTCGGCCAAAAATTGTTGTTCGATTTCCCATCGACTCTTCGTTGCGACTCCCGAAGGTAGCTCCATACTTGCCGACGTATCGATCAAAATAGCTACCGATTGAATGGGGGCATTGCGATTGGTCAAGGTCAGGCCCGGACGAAGCATCGCCAAAAGCATCGCGAGTATCGTCAGCATTCGCAACCCGTTCAGCGTCCATCGCTTGCCTCGCGAAAGCTGACGGTCGAGGCGAATCAAGATCAACGCCAATACCAACGCCACACCAAGGATCGCTACGGCATAGTAGCCCTGGAAAATCGGTTCAAAGTTCCAGTCAATCATCGTGACACATTCGCCCCTAGCGCGTAAAACCGATAGGACATCGCTTGTTCAGCGATGACAAGCAGGGCCAGGACGCACAACAAGAATGGGGATAGATCGCGTCCAAAGCGGGCCTGTCCGAGCGAACTTTGCAACGCAAGACGGTCGTTTACATAGAAGTACTGATCTTTGCCGAGCACGCTATCGAGGCCTTCTGGATCAAGGCGTTTCAGATTGATCGTCTGATCATCCAGATGGGTGCTGAATCCTCGAACCCCAGGCTTGTCGACTTGGCTGCTTCGCAATCGATAGGTACCAAGTTCATTCGCATACGGATAGAGGATCGCATGCGATTGACTCTGAACTCGCACGACTTCTCCGGACGGTGTGAACAGATCGTATCGCTGCGGGTACCGTTCGAGCGGGTTGTCCAACGTGACAGGAGCGCCGACTGGTACGTTTCGGAACGATTGCGATGATGCCGACAGGTAATGGACTGCACCGCGAAGCAAGCCGAAGTTTTCCCAAGCATTATCGCTTGCGAACAATCGATTCCACGGCGGCTGTTCGATGGAATCGACATCGGTCATAGGAGTCGTCACCGTAAGGATTTTTCCCGCCCCGCGGGGTTGTTCTATCAATGCGGGATGACTGCTCGACGAGTAGCGGATAATCACGGAGGTTGCCTCGCTGAGTTCGTCGATCACCCAGTATTTGAAGACTGGGTATCGATTCCAAGTAATCGTCGAACCCAATTGATCAAAATCGTTCCAGACCGGATGATTCGGCCGGAGTGTATCGAAATAAATCTTTCGCTCGGTGGTTGGCCGTCGCCATTGCAGTGAGACTTTGCCGGGCAACAGTTTGGAGGTAGGCGAAGCATTCCAAGCCTTGGCATCGTCCATGGCTGGCCCCATGATCAACATCAACCCAAGTCCGTCTTCAACAGCTCTGTTGACTTTGGTGATGTCTTGTTCAAGAAGCGCAGGTGGATCGACCATCAGAACTGCGTCATAGGCACTCAAATCTGTCGACGAAAGTTGACCATACGTGCGCATGTCGACTTGTCGTAGTTCGGGATCGATCATCAAGGCTGCGAGTCGGCCGCGATTCACTCCTTTGGTGTCTTCGCTTCCCACAACAAGAGCCCTCCCGTTCGGCACGGCTTCGACAGTCAACGCCATTTCGTTGTCGATCTCGAGCGGATCGGGACGTGTCAATCGCAACCAAGCATGAGTCGTCCCTTCGGGCAAATCATGCAGCGTAAATCGGACGATGCTGGAACCACCTTGAACGATATCGATGTTCTGTCTCTCTTTGACGATCGTTTCCGGAACCACCATTTTTCCGTTGCGAAGGATCGGTAGTCGTGAGTCTCGTTGTTCCGTAACGAGCTCGACGGCAATTTGGGTTGCGGGCGCGTCCTGCGATGCGATGACAGATGCAGACAGATTGATCGAACTGCCTGGCGCGACTGCTTCTTGATTAAGTTTCAGTCGTGATAGCGACCAGTTTTCGCGTTTGGTTGTTCCCAGATCGATCACCTGAACCAGGACTGCGGGATCTTTCCGTTTTGGATCTAACAACTCGCGGACCCCTGCATTGCCGCCTTCCCGCCAAGCGTTAGCAGACATGTCGGTGAGGACATAGACTTCACGTCGCTCAAGCTTGGAGCTTCGTACTAACTCGATCGAGGAGCGGATACAACCCGCCAAGTCTGCAACGCGTCCTTCGACTTTAATGTTCTCAAGCTGTCGATTCGCCGAGATTCGCCCTTGATGAATCCGTTGACCTTGAACGGACGTGACGACAGCAATTTGACTGTCGGTTGGCAAACGGTCCATCAGCCAACGGGCTGTGTTCTTGGCTTCGTCCATACGCGATAGATTTGCAAAACGATAGTCCATGGCTGGGCTCGTATCGATTACGATCGCGGCGCAGATAGGGCCAACACTACCTTGGGCAGGAGCCGCTTTTCCTCTCGCGATCGTCAAGAAGCCCCAACCTAACGCGATCCCCCACAATGCGATTGCCAAGATACCAATCCCCGCCGAGACCGAACGCGGGTGCCGCGCCGCAATCGATAGAAGTGCTGCGGCAGTTGCTAGCAGTGCGAGAATTGAGACCAAGCCAATCGAAAGGTAGCCAGAAGCTCCAAGCAAACCGGCCCGG
>JANPLJ010001224.1:0-1761 GCA_031426475.1 Pirellulaceae bacterium
TCGTGTGCGTCAATGACCAGTGGTCGCCGCTGCTGTCAATCGATGGCATCCCAATCGATCGCATCATGGAGTTTACAAACGGTGCGTTCGGTGCATTGGTTCGCAAACGCTTCGCAGAAGACCTTGTGGAACTTTTGTCGAAATTCGGGCATGAAACGGATTGGACGGTGACGCTGGGGCTGGAGGCAGCGGACGGTCAGACGAAGCAAGTGCAAGTGTTGATGACCGAAGCAAATCGAGAGCTTGTTCGAGAAAGTGGGACGCCGCGTTAACGCACGAGTTATTTTTTGTCACTCGTTCAACAGTTTGTCGTAGATGTAGCTGCCAGTCGCTAGCCGTTTAACCAAAATCGCATTCTTCACATGAAGGAAATCCAAATGATCAGTGTCTCGCCCATCGCGAAAATGTTTGCAGTTCTATCGCTGTTTACTTCGGCCTTTATTTGCTCGACCACCCAGGCCGATGATCCGCCAAGCGAGTTTGCCGCGAAGCTGGCGGAGGTTTGCCGCAAGCATGATGTTCCGGCAATGTCCGCTGCGGTGGTCAATGTGAAAGGGCTAGTAGAGTCGGGGAGCTTTGGAGTTCGCAAACGCGGAACGCCGGACAAAGTGGCGCTATCAGACAGGTTTCCGATTGGTTCGAACACCAAGTCCATGACTGCCGTGTTGGCTGCCGTCATGGTCGAGTCGGGTAAGATTGATTGGGAAACTACGATCGGTGATGTTTGGCCTAAAGCCAAAGACAGTGACATACACCCTAAGTTACGTAAGGTCACGCTTGAGCAGTTACTATCACACCAAAGTGGACTACCTGCAAATATTTCAGATATTTCGGGCCCAGCGTGGGTTAGCTTCTTTGAGGAAAAACAGTCTCCGACGTTGGAGCGTCGACGCATGCTCAAGATTGCCCTTTCCCCTGCTCCTAAAGAACCGCAAGGAAAGTTCGCCTATTCGAATCTTGGCTACGCAGTAGTTTCCGCCATGCTTGAAGCACGCGGCCAGGATTCGTTCGAGTCACTCATGAGGAAGCACGTCTTCGATCCATTGGAAATGCATTCGGCAGATTTTCGAACAATGAAATCTGCTCAGCAACTTCAGCCGCCATTGCTATGGGGCCATCAAGCAGATAAAGGCAAGCCCGTTGATCCAAGAACCGTTGGGGCAGAGAACCCGTCTGTCTATGCGGCGGCAGGAACGCTCCACTTGTCGATCGAGGACTACGCCAAGTACGCGCGGTGGCAACTGGCGGGTAACCCAGCGCCGGTGCTACGATCTCAAAACAGTTTCGATCATCTGCACGAGCCTCTAGTCGACTACAGCATACCGGGTGCCAAGTATGGATGTGGTTGGATTTGTTTGGAATCGCCAAACGGTCGCGCGCTCAATCATGCTGGCTCGAACACCAATACCTTCGCAGTAATTTGGGTCCTTCCCGAAGCAGACTGCGCTGCTGTCGTTTGTACAAACTCGGGCGAAGCTCAGGCATTTCCTGCGTGTGATGAAATGGTCGGTCATCTCATAGAGAAATACGCCGCCGCTAACAAGCCCGTTGCCGATTCAGGCAAGGTCACTCCTGAGCGTCTAGTCGGCCGTTATCAACTCGCGCCCAACTTCATCTTTGACGTAGAACTCAAAGACGGACACTTGATGGTAGGCATCACGAACCAGCCGACGCAGGAAGTCTTCGCGGACTCGCCCACGAAATGGTCCTACCGCGGCGTCGACGCAAAACTGGAGTTTCATCTTCGAGCCGAAGGCCTTG
>JANPLJ010001225.1:0-5504 GCA_031426475.1 Pirellulaceae bacterium
AGCGACTTTTGCAATGTGCGGAAACATATTGCTGATAGGCATACCGCACTGGCCGGCTGGAGTGAACTCGAATGGGCTTCCCATGATCTGGCCATTCTTGTTGAACATCGTTCGCTCGATCTTGACTGGCATTGACTTGCCATGGTCGCGCGTCAGAAGCGGCTTTGGATCGAACGAGTCGATGGCCGACACGCCACCGGACATGAAGCAAAAGATCACATGCTTGGCCTTAGGGGCGTGATGCGTTGACTTCAATGCTGCCTCGTCAGGCAGCTTGGTCGCTGCAGAGGATGCCGAATCCTGCATGAGACTTGCTAACGCAACGGCACCAAAGCCGGTCGAACAACGCTGGAGCATCGCGCGACGCGAGGGCAATGTAACGGATGCATGTTGATTGGACATAGCTTATCTCATTTCACAAACAGGAACTCTTTGAATGTAAAAATGGCTCGAGCGAGATCCGTCCAAACCGAAAATTCGTCCGAAGATTCCACGGTCGGACGCAACTCATTCAACTGGGCTTCCAATCCCGCTAGTTCGACTCGATACGTGTCTAGTAGCTTTCGTTCGGGTTGCGACAATGCAGCCACTATTTGTGTCTCAGAAACGAACGATGATTTCGACGCGGACGAAGCTTGGATCTCTTCTGACGTTAGTGCTCGATCATAAAGTTGAGCTCGCAAGATGCGGCCGCCGAGCATTCGATTGGGGTGGGCAGGCAAGTGGCGAACGCCGAAGCTAACGACGGTCTCTCCAGATTTGAATTCGTAGGGGCCATCGCTTTGGTAGGCTTCGCCATACGGCGCACCGTCGCGATACCCTGCGACTCGACCGTCCGCATGATAAGCGATTGCGAAATGCACAGCGCGTTTTGCGGCCTCGGTTTCCGATGGCCCATTGAATGTCTGCGTGCGACTGAATCTGTTGCTGCCGGCAAGCCATTGATTCGGCGATTTCTCAGCGAAGACGATCGCATCGAAGGTCGCACCATCGGTGGACTGGATCGTCATGACACCGCCACCACGCTGGTCGAGCGTGTCAAGCTGGACCCATGCCTCGATCGTCTTCTCCGTCAAGGTTTGTTGAAGGGGTTTGGTTACTGCATAGCCTTTCGTGTTAAGGATCAAAGCGCCTTCCGCGATCTGTGCGCCGGCATGGACTTCTGCGTGTGCCGAACCTAAAACGTCTTGCGAGCTATCATCGAATTCCCACCTTGCTATAGGCCGGAATGAATCCAAACCGGCGGTTGAAGATTTCGTGGTGGAGTCGTCGAGCAAACGCGATCGCACGGGGCCGATCAGCACTTCGATATCTTTTCGCCGCTTCTCGATCGCCGTTTGAAGCTCGGTACACTGTTTGGCTGCGTCTGCTTGCTTAGAGGCAAACGCTAAAAAATAGCTTTGAGCACGCTGGATTTCGTCCGCCTTCGCTGGACGTCCTAATCCTGCGATAAACATGCTTCGGATGCGATCCTCGTCGGACGGCAACTTCATTTCTACAACGCGTTTTGCCCAAGCCGCGGCTAGCGAAGCGACTCGCTCATCATTCATCAAGGTCAGCGATTGAGCGGGCACGTTGGTCACATCTCGGCGGCCGACGGTGCTAAATGGTTCTGGGAAATCGAATGCTCTCAGGAATGGATCAAGCGCGTTGCGAGTCACTCGCATGTAGACGCTTCGACGATTCGAATCGCCATTGACGGGCTCTCCAAACAATTGAAGATTCAAACCGCCGGAAACCAATAGGAGCGAATCGCGAATCGCTTCCGCTTCAAGTCGTCGAACATGCGTATGTGACAGAAAATAGTTGTCCGGGTCGACTTCCTCTGATTGGGTCGATGGACGCGATGCAAGTTGCCATGTCTTGCTCGTCACCAGCAATCGGATCATTTCTTTGATGGAATCACCCTTGGATACAAACGTCGTGGCGAGATAATCGAGCAGTTCTGGATGGGACGGAAGCTGACCAAGCCGTCCGAAGTTGTCTGGCGAAGCGACGATCCCTCGACCGAACAAATGATGCCATATTCGATTTGCGATCACTCGACGTGTTAGCGGATTGTCAGCGCGAACTAAGTCCTCCGCCAATTGCAACCGTCCGCTCTGTGCTGTCTCATATGGATGGCCATCGATTGCACTCAAGAATGCTCGCGGTACTATCGCGCCCGGATTTTTGTGATCGCCGCGAATATACAGCGATTGCGTGCGGGCGACCGTTTCCTCCAAAGAAGGGACTCGAGTCGGCACTGCAATTTCCTCTTCGAGTCGGTGGTACTCCTCGATAAGCTCCTTGGCATTTACCAACTTCTGCAAATCGTTGGAGAGTACGCCTTGCTGCAGACATGCATCGAGTAGAGTGGCTTGAGAATCCGTTATGGAAGCGTCGACCCAGGCGTTGATCGCCGCGTTAACGGCGGAAACCAACTGGTCGGCCGCTTCTTCGAGCGAGGTTGGCGGCTTGCTATAAGCGACCTCAATCCATGCATCTAACATCTCGTTTGCTTCGTGCGGAGGCGAGTCTCCTTTGGGCAAGATCATAATCTCGCGCACGCCGAACCATGAACGCGGCTCGTTCTTGACCAACAATGGGGCGTCCGGACCGGTTGCCAACTCGATATGGATGAGGTCACCGCTCCAGTAGCTCAAGTCCGACTGGATCCATTGCCATTGATTCTTGAGATCAGTCGTCGGAAAAACAACGCCCTTGCGAGGGTAGTCGTAGACCACGAAACGAGTGCTCGCGCCTCCATCTCCAATCGCGCGCACCCACAATTGATAATCTCCATCGATCCGCACATCTTCCGAAGTCAGACGCGCCGCGTGTTTGGCACTCAATCGATGCGAAAATACCCCCGACGGATAAATACCGACCAGTGCCCGATCGCTACGGCTTGCGATCGCGAACTCGCCTGCCTTTGATGCTTGCGCGTCGCTCAAGCCATTTCCCGTTCTGTGCCAACGCGCAAGATCTTGGGGCTCGTCTAATCGCCATCGATGGAACGATTGGCGTTCGCGATGTACGAAGCGCGCAGCTACGTCGGTATTCCATTGCGTTACGAGTTCTCGCCAAGCATCGTCGACACGAACGCCTTCGCGGATCTTCTTTTTCAACTGTAACCAAGGTTCAAATGGACTCTTATTGCCTTAGTTTTTTTAGATACTGGTTCTTCGGTAACAAGACGGTCTCGCATGGTGTCTTTGGATGCAAGCCAGTCCTTCGCAATAGCGCCTCGGATCTGCGCTTTGAGCTCTGTCAATCGATCGCGATGCAAATCTATTTTTTGAGGTAGATCAATGACGGCGCGACCTGGCCGACATGAACCCAAGATGCCTGCCAGGGCATAATAGTCTTTCTGGCTAATTGCATCAAATTTGTGATCGTGACAACGCGCGCAGGAAACGGTTAAACCAAGAAATGCCTTTGAGAAAACATTGATTTGATCGTCGATAAATCGTGTCTTCTCGTCCAACGCGTCGGTTGGAGAAAAGCCGTGAAACACCATGCGCCAGTGAGCCGTAGCAATCAACGACTCGTTGATTTGCTGGTCGGAATTGATACGTGGATTCTCTAGCAAGTCCCCTGCGATGTGCTCGCGAACCATCTGGTCATACGGTACATCGGCGTTGAGAGCACGAATCAGGTAGTCGCGGTAGAGCCAACCGTTCTCGATTGCCGGATCGCCTTCGGAGCCGTGTGAATCGGCGTAGCGAGTCCAATCCATCCAATGTCGAGCCCAGCGTTCTCCAAAATGGGGACTCGAGAGCAAATGATCGACTAATCCCTCCAATCCTTTCGCGTGTTCAATACGATTCGCCCAGTGTTCCGATTCTTCGGGGGTTGGCGGCAATCCGTTCAAAGCGAAATAGAGGCGACGAACGAGCGTTCTCGCATCGGCGATATCGTTCGGTTGCAACCCATGTTCTTGAAGCTTGGCTAATACAAATCGATCGACAGGATGGTCCGACCAAGAGTTTCCAGCATCCACGGGCGGTTCGGTGGCTCGAACGGGCTGCAAGCTCCACCACTGCTTGCGTTTTTCGTGTACAGATTCCCACGAGATCGCTTTCTCAATCTCCTCCACGGATGGCGGATGAGTACGGGGGTCTGCGGCTCCCATGGCGATCCACTTCTCAAAATCGGCAATGACAGCGGGTTCGAGTTTGGCGTCTCCTTGAGGCATCTTTAAACCCGGAGCTTCGTGGCGGATGATCGCAATCAATCGACTCGAATGGGGAGCTCCTGGCACGATAATTTCGCCGCCGTCACCCCCTTTCAGCAAGCCTGCACGATGGTCCAGTTCGAGTGAGCCATCGGCTTGCTTCGAAGAATTGTGGCAGGCATAGCAATGCTCGATCAGTACTGGACGAATGCGAGTCTCGAAGAATTCGATCTGCTCAGGTGTCGACGAGTCTTTGGCGTAGCTGGCGACTGCGCCGCAAATCAAGTGTGCAACGAAGAGTCCGATTATTCGACGCAAATGGTTCATGATCTTGCACCACTACTATTGATTGAACTCGTTTGAAGCCTGTCTGGCTCCTTCGCGAACGATCTCCCCGATTACTTGAAATTCATCTTCCCGGACGCGTGAGCTTGGCCCTGCAATGGTGATCGCAGCAACGGCAACTCCTTGACGATCGAGAATCGGAGCTGCGACACAATGTATGCCAGCCATTCCTTCTTCGCGATCTAAAGCAAATCCCGTGTCGCGAATCCGAAGCAGCTCATCGCGAAGTGCACGTTTCGTTGTAATTGTATTCGGAGTAAATCGCTTAAATTGAATTCGGCCCAAGATTCCTTCACGCTCTTCCTCGGATAGAAAAGCGATCATCGCTTTGCCGGGAGCGCAGCTATAGGATGGACAACGAGCACCAAGGTCGGCGGAATACTTGAAGGGATGCACGGAAATGAGCTGTTCGATAATCACCATTTCCACATCGGTCAGACAGCACAATTGTGTTGTCTCGCCCGTTGCCTGGCGTATACGTCGCATCGCTGTGATGGCGCACTCGGAAAGCCCGCGACTTGCTGTCCGGGGCTGACCCAGCATGAGAAAGCTCTTGGTCATGTAGTATCGTTTTGAACCCTCTTCACGCACGAGGTAACCGAGCTCGACGAGCGTCCTGGCAAGTCTCAAGACCGACGCTCCTGGAAAAGCGAGATGATCTGTTATCTCGCTCAGTGTCGCCCCATCCGGACGTTGCGCCAGGAGTTCGAGCACCGCTAGTCCTCGCTGCAAGCTCGTCACTTCTGACCGCATCCGATCTTCGTTGGGTTGCTTAATCCCTTGCTGCTTCGACATGGAACTCCCTCATGCATATTTCACCGGCGAAATCAATTCCACCATTGCAAGTCCCGGGATGGAGCTTGTCAAGAGGGAACGTACTTTTTTAATTTTTGCCCCTGGTGTTCCGTCCAATTCTAAGTTTTGGGTTTCCATTCGTAGCCGATGTCGTAAAACTTCGGAGGAAGCGCAGTAAACATCGCCCTTCGAGCTGCGTCCGAAT
>JANPLJ010001226.1:0-6512 GCA_031426475.1 Pirellulaceae bacterium
TTCATGGCAAACGGATTAACCAGGATTTCTTGAATCGCGCTGGTTCGGGGTACTCGGCGTCGCACGCGCCGGACCTGATGCGATCTCGTGATCCATGGCATGTCGGAGTGACATTGCAATATGGTCCCGATGGCAGCGTGTTCGTGCTCGATTGGTCCGACACTGGCGAATGTCATCACACGAAGAATACTCAGCGCGAGACAGGCCGAGTCTTCAAAATTTCGTATGGCCAGCCAGCGCGGTCGCGCGTCGACTTAGCAAAACTGTCCAATCATGAATTGGTTCAGCTACAGCTCCATAAAAATGATTGGCATGTCCGACACGCGCGCCGCCTTTTGCAAGAAAGAGCATCCAAAGGCGATGAGATGGGAAGCGTTCGAGACGAGTTGCTTTTGAATTATCGGGAGAACACGGATGTGACTCGCAAGCTGAGATCTCTGTGGGCGCTTTGGTCGATTGGCGAAATCGACGAAAAGTTCTTGATCGATGAACTACGGCACTCCGACGAACATATTCGAACGTGGGCGATTCGATTGCTTTGCGAGCAGTACAGAACGAACGAAGAAACGCTTCGACATTTAGCGAAGTTAGCCGAGAAAGATCCCTCCTCGCGAGTTCGCCTGTATTTGGCGTCGTCCCTTCAACGATTGCCCAGATCCGATCGATGGATCGTTGCAAAATCGTTGCTGCAGCGCACGGAAGACCAGTCCGATCAGAACATTCCATCGATGATTTGGTATGCCGTGGAACCGCTGGTCGACGTAGATATCGATCGATTCATTCAATTAGCCTTCGATAGCAAGATTCAATTGGTCCAAAATAACATTGCTCGCCGCGTGGCTTCGCATGGAAATGCGGCCAAGGGTATTCCGCAACTGATCGAGTTGCTTATGTTGCGAAGAGAGCCGGCGTTTCAGTTGAGCATCCTCGACGGAATTTTGCGGGGGCTGGAAGGCGTTCGGAGAATGCCGATGCCGGCGAACTGGGAAAGGGCATTCGAGATCGTGCAGTCAAGTTCTAGCGAAGATGTGCGTCGGTCGACCATTGAACTTGCGTTGATCTTTGATGATCCGAATGCCATCGGGCAATTGCGTCGTCAAGTTATAAACGCTGATTTGGCTAAGCTTGATCGAGAGAGATCGATGGAAGCGTTGATCAAGAAAAAAGCGAATGAGACTCCGGAGCTACTGCTGGAAATGCTGCAGGATTCTTCGATGCGGCGACAAGCCATACGTGGACTTGCAGAGTTTGATCATCCCGAGACGGCATCGAAACTCATTGCCTTGTATCCTTCATCCGACTCGATGACTCAGCAAGACGTCTTACAAACTCTTGCCTCTCGATCGTCTTGGGCTCACAAGCTATTGGACGGGATGGAATCGAAGGTAATTGCTCGTCGAGATGTAACCGCGTTTACGGCTCGGCAACTTCAAAGTCTCGGCGATCCGAGCGTCGAAAAGCGATTGGGAGCGATTTGGGGAGAGCTGCGGACAACTCCTGCTGATGTTGCGAAAAAGCTGACGAGCCTGAAGAAACAGTTAACATCGACCGCCATCAAGGGTGCTGACCTGTCGGTTGGTCGGGCAATTTTTCAAAAAAACTGTAGCAGTTGCCATCGATTGTTTGAGGCTGGCGGAACGATTGGCCCGGACATCACAGGTTCACAGCGCACCAACATCGACTACCTATTGGAGAATTTGCTCGATCCAAGCGCCTCGGTCGCCAAAGATTTTCAGATGGAACTCCTGCTGCTCGACGGTGGCCGTACGATTTCCGGGCTCGTCGTCGACGAGACAGAAAGTGCTTTGACTCTTCAAACGGTCAATGAACGGCTGGTTGTGCCCAAGAACGAAATAGAGACCAGGAAACTTTCCCAGGCTTCTTTGATGCCAGACGGCATTCTGAATTCGCTTTCAAAGGAAGAGGTTGTTGCGTTGGTGGCTTACCTTTCTAGCCCTTCACAGGTTCCTCTGTCGCCATAGTTTTGTCGTCAGGCATTATGGAAACACGAAAAATTGCTTGATTAACGCCATTCTAGGCGTCCGCTCTTCTCTTAAACCGTTGATAAGCTTATGCTTACGATCTTTTCAGGGAAATTTGAAGGATCGGTATGGAGCTGTAGATGAGTCAGTTTCTCTTCTACTATCAACGACCGGAACCGGCGACATGGGTCTTCATGTCGTCGTTCGTTATCGTTGCGCTCTACTTCATGTTTCACCGACTATGGAGTATTCGCAATCTTGACATTGCGTTGCTGATCTTGCTGACACCTGGTTTGATGTTGGTGTACGAGGGCAGAAAAGCGAACGCGTTGGCAGCTAGGGCAGCGAGCGGCGTAACCACAAGTGATTCGCTTGTCGACGAAGCTGGCTTACAGACGGGCGTGGTGGCGTCCGAATCGGCCGCTTCATCCTCCGAAGCAAAACCGTCATCCACCGAAAATAAAAATGTTTGGACGGGTGATCGGCTGCAGTACTACGGATATATTTGGCTGCTTTCGGTGTGTGGCTTCTGGGTTGTCCGTCTATTGCTTGATACAACCATGGTTCGGCGACCGCTTTTGGAGCCCAACTTGACGAGCGGTGGGACGACCTTTATCGGGATTTCGTTGTTTGTCTTCCTGATGGCAAACGTTGTCACGAGCCCGTCAGTGGTCCATTCCAAGACAGGAATCAAGCCAGGTCCCGGTTATGATCTGCTGAATCTATTGCCTGATATTCAGACTTCCCCTGATCCTACTGCTGTGGCAAACAAGAATGAAGGAGCGAAAGCGAGCAAACCTATCGCGAATGGAGTTGTTCGAGATGGGCGAGCGGTTGGTGCGGCGAGGCTATTCCTGATCATCTCGAACCTTGTTTTGGTACTTGGTATTGTTGCCATCGGCTACTGGCACTTCGAAAACCTCAAGACGGGTATTGGAGTGGCGACTTTGTTTTTGCTGTTGCCCTATACAGCCCAAATGACAGGGCGAGTCGACCACCTCGCCCCTGGTGCGTTCATGGTTTTGGCAGTCGCTTTCTATCGAAAACCGCTGGTATCTGGACTGATGTTGGGAGGAGCTGCCGGGCTAGTCTTCTATCCTTTTTTTCTTCTTACGGTGTGGATTAGCTTTTACTGGTTGCGTGGACGACGACGTTTCATCATCGGGTTCCTGGCATCGATTCTTGCGATGGCGATTACTCTGGTGGCGACAACGCAGGACGGTTTTGGTCCTAGATTGATGCAGATGTTTGGAACGATTCCGTTCGCCTTTAAAGATCTGGATGGCGTATGGGGATTGGGGTGGAACCCCTATTTTAGAATTCCTGTCATGGTAGCTTTTGTTTTACTCAGCCTTTCGTTCGTGTTCTGGCCAGCCCAAAAGAGTTTGGCCACGTTGATGAGTTGTTCGGCAGCCATCATGACGGCCGCACAATTTTGTTATGCTTATGGTGGCGGTTTGTATATGGCTTGGTTTCTGCCGTGTGCTTTGCTGACAGTTTTTCGACCTAATTTGGACGATTGCATCGCTTTGGACGTTGTCCGACCTTTTCTGAAACGAAAGAGCTCGACCGACCCAAGCGACCCCAATGCTTCCAAGAAATATGCTGAAGCCGGATAGAACCGTGCCGCTTTTGAAAATCAACTAACGCTAAAACGAAATATGAACGAAATCTGGCCTATCGGAGTGTTTACCAGCATTGATGCTGGTCTGGGTGTTCGTCTGGAAGTGGCCAGCGAATTGAAGATCCCGACGATACAACTGCACACACCGCACCGAGAAGGTCGCACGCCAAAGGCGGCGGAGGACTTCATTCGACGCTTGGATCAGCTTGGGATCAGGCTGACCTGTGTCTTTGGTGGCTTCGAAGGCGAAAGTTACGCGGACATCCCAACCGTCGAACAGACAGTTGGGTTAGTTCCATCCGCAACGCGTTCAGCCAGACTGCAAGAGATGCGAGAGATTTCGGACTTTGCCCGATTGTTAGGCTGTGATGCAGTCGGATTACATCTTGGGTTTGTCCCTCATGATCGATCCTTAAAGCTATACAACGAAACGATTCAGGTAACACGTCAGCTATGCGATCATGCTAGCAATAACGGTCAGTCGGTTCACCTGGAAACGGGGCAGGAAACCGCCGACGGATTGCTGGCATTTTTAAGTGATACCCAACGTTCGAACCTTTTTATCAACTTTGACCCGGCAAACATGATTCTCTATGGTACCGGTGAGCCGATCGAGGCGCTCAAGCAAGTTGGAGCGTTTGTCAAAAGCGTTCATTGCAAAGACGCTACATGGAGCGATGAGCCAGGTAAGACTTGGGGATGCGAAATGCCATTGGGTAACGGAGATGTTGGAATTGAAAATTACCTAAGCACGCTGAAGGATATCGGCTATCGCGGACCACTGACGATTGAACGCGAGATTCCCCAAGAGCCCGAACGGCAGAAAGCGGAAATTCTCCACGCCGTGAAACTGCTTGAATCGCTTAAGCAAAAACTCTGGACTCAAGCCAAAGTGTAACTCGCGAACAACGAAGGATAGTAAGGTTTGCTTCACGCACATATCGGTCCTGTAGCGGTTCATTATCCTGCTCGACTGGAAACAAACGCCGCACTGCATGCTCAGTTTCCTGGTTGGGATATTCCGCTGATCGAGGAGAAGACTGGGATTGCGCAGCGATTTATTGCTGCAGAGAATGAAACCGCGGCCGATCTCGCCGTTGCCGCTGCTGAAAAACTCTTTGCCGAGCATTCGATCGATCGTCGAACTATCGATTTTATTTTGCTTTGCACGCAAACCCCCGACTACCCGCTGCCAACGACCGCGTGCCTCATCCAAGATCGACTCAATATTCCTACGACCGCTGGGGCTCTCGATTTCAATCTCGGCTGCTCGGGATTTGTCTACGGCGTCTCGATGGCCGAAGGATTGATATGCAGCGGACAGGCGAAAAGGATTTTGCTGTTAACCGCAGAAACTTATTCGAAGTACATCGATCCCGAAGATCGCTCGTTGAGAACGATCTTTGGGGACGCGGCTGCAGCAACGCTCATCGAAGCCAAGCCAGATTCCTGTCTCACCGAATTTCGATTTGGAACCGATGGTAGCGGTGCGGATACGCTGCTGGTTGCCGACGGAGGCGCTCGGAAGCCGCATGATGCTCTTCGTCCTCGTCATCGCAAACGGTGGAAGAGCAGGCTTTATATGGATGGCCCGAGTTTAATCAGCTTTACAGTCACCGCGATTCCTGAATTGATTCGTGAGATGCTGGCAACGTCTGGATTGACGATCGATGATCTCGATTTTTTCTTGATGCACCAGGCGACCGACAAGATGCTTAGCCAGCTACAAATTGCGCTCGGAGTTGATTCGACAAAGCTGCCTATTCGGCTTCGCGATTGCGGCAACACCGTTTCATCGACACTTCCGATCTTGATCCATGACTTACGCAGCAAGGGCGAACTAGTTCCTGGTATGCAAACGATGCTCGTCGGCTTTGGTGTGGGATGGTCGTGGGCAGGTTGCCTTTGGCGAACGAGCTGATTCCATTTACTCGCATTACTCGCATTACTCGCAGGATCTTTCTTGATGGATTTTTTACGACTCGCGGGAAAACGCGTTGTCATTTTTGGTGTTGCCAATCGAAAGAGTGTGGCCTATGCCGTCGCCAATGCGATTGCTGAATGCGGAGCAGAACCGATTTTGGTTGTTCGTTCGGAGAAACGCCGCGAAGAAGTTGCCAAACTGATGCCAGGGCGTTCCATCTTCGTTTGCGATGTGGAGCATCAATCGAACATCGATGCGGTCGCAAATTCGATTCGAGAACAGTTTGGAACGATCCACGGTATCGTCCACTCGATCGCTTTCGCTGACTATAGCGATGGAATCCGGCCTTTTCATGAGACCACTCGCAAGCAGTTTCTTCAATCGATTGACGTTTCTTGCTTTTCGCTGATCGCAATTGCCAATGCCTTTAAGGAATTTTTGGATCCACAAGCAGCCGTGGTTACCATCAGTATCTCGACGACACGGATGGCCAGTGAAAGCTACGGTTTTATGGCACCCGTCAAGGCGGCGCTCGATTCGTCGCTGGTCTTCCTGGCTAAATCGTTTAGTCGTTTTTCTCAAATCCGCTTCAATGCCGTTGGAGCAGGGCTTCTGAAAACAAGCGCCTCGGCTGGTATTCCGGGCTATGTGGATGCCTATCTGTTCGCCGAGAAAGCCATCCTTCGTGGCAAGGGGCTTACTACGCAAGAAGTTGCAGACACGGCCGTATTTCTGCTGAGTCCCCGTTCGTCCGGAATCAATGCTCAAACGATCATCGTCGACGCAGGAATGTCGACGAACTACTTTGATCAGTCGATCATCAAGAAAGTTGCCGATGGATAAGCCTTCCGCAAGAATCGCACGCAGCTGACACTTGCGTTTAAAAAGTTGGTTACCTCGCTGATTATCGATACAATACGAAGTAGATCCCGACATTTGCGAAGGTGTAACCACGATGCCAAGTCCGTTTCCCGGTTTTGAT
>JANPLJ010001227.1:0-2292 GCA_031426475.1 Pirellulaceae bacterium
GGCACGCCGTACTTGACGCTTGCGTTCAAGCCGCCAGCGGTTCCCGTGTAAGGACTGTACGAAGTGCTCGTCGTATTGAGAGTTCCATAGCCGTAACCCAGTCCAGTAAAGATCTGGGCATACTCGCGAATGTCGACTGCATCATACGTCGGAATCACCCCTTGTGCATTCGTCTGTTGCTCGCCGCTATCGTTGAGAAGATCGAGCCCGACCGTGAAGAGCTGCATTACTTCGCGAGCATAGTTTTCATCAGGGGCTGAACCATTTTGAGCGCGGCGGTTCCCTCGAAAGCTCAACCAATCCCCCATAATAGGATGATAGGTAACTTCCCCAATGACACGTCGATAGGTCTTAAACGCGTTCTTGACAAAAATATCGTAGAAATTAGTGATTCCGAGATAGCGAGCTTCGTTGACTGGGGAGCCGGAAAGCGTCGAATCGAAGGCTGTTGATTCAAAATTGGTTCTCCCGACAGCGCAGATCTGAGACAATGCCCATGCTGTCTTCTGACGGAGCTGATCCTGACCGCGAATCGCGCTGTCCCACCAAGCAAACTGGCGATATCGACTGGGACCAAAAGCATTCGAGGAATTTGGTGGAACCCCTGTCGCGTTCCCAGAAAGCGTCAGATTGTAGAACGGGTAGTCCGTGGCCATCATTCCGTAAATTTTGGGTAAATGTTGAACCGGAGCCGTCTGCAACTCATCTTGCTGCTTATCGATCCACGCCGATGCTGCAGCAAGAGTTCCCACTTGCCGCATTTCCGTAGCGAGCTGGTCGATTTCGGCTTGCGTCGGACCAAAAGTCGCGTGCGTCAAGAACTGGGCTGCCTGGATCTTGGAGGTAAGCTCCAACACCTGCGTACGATTGGATACCACGAAATCTGCAGCCTGAGAAAGCTGAACGATTGTGGCGACGCAGACTAGTGCGCCAAGCGCATGCGCCAATGTAGATGACCACTTACTCATCGATGACTCCTAAATGAATGGGGCTAATGACGCATCAGATATGATTATGCTCACCGCACCCGTATTCGCGAATACAGAAACGGAACGCAAACTGGTTTTGATAGCACTTGGCGAGCGCGTTCGAAGGTACGTATTGCATCCACGACGCGCAGATAGTGCGACTTCAGCTCACGTTAAAGGTGTAGCGACTGTTTGTCAACATAGTATCCGAAAAGTTTCGGTCGAAATATTAGTTTTTCGAAAAAAGTCGATCTGGGAGGCAGATGCGTACGAGACAACGACACTCTGACTTCGACGCTGAAGCGGTCATCAGCCATGTTTTGAAGGGGGATTCAGTCGACGCTTCTTGAGAAGTCGAAACAAAAGGTGAATCGACGCCGGAGGCTTCGGTTTTCCGAACTCACCACACCGCAATGGGGTTTGCGTAGGTCAGGAATTCTAGGCTTTGTTTCTAAGCGGCTAGATTATCGCCTTTCGCTCTGCGAAAGGACGCTTTTGCGGAGCAAAAGCCGACGCTCCCTTTCGCGGATAGGCTGTGAATGAAAACGTGGTCCCGCGGCTCCGCCCGCGGGAAACTGAACTGCCAGCGGACGGAGCCGCTGCCCCACATTTCGCGGAGCGAACGGCGACAATCATTAGTTCGCGGCCTAGAAGCGAAACTCAAAAACCACGAAGAGCAAGGCGACAAAGCCAGGCTGAAGGCGCGCATGAACCATTGTGACAATTGATTTACAATGTAGGATTCCGAGAATCCGTTTCGGGCACGTGTGCTCGTACCTAACAATCCCCCCAAAGGTCAGATTAAGTTGTCGGCTGAGCTTTCATCAATGACCTACTACGCTCTGGCACCTGGCGCACGACGAAAGCTGCAACTTGCGATCGCCGTTCCCATCGCCCTTGTCCTTCTGGGGTTGGCTAGCGGTTTTTTGGCCGGCAATCGTGTTATTCTCGTTGCGACTTGCCTGGTCTCGTTGGTTGTTGCTCCACTGTGTATTTGGATCGTACGGCAGCTTCGTCACACTCGGCTCGCGGTTGGTGAGAGCGGATTGAAGCTGCGAGGCGTCTTAGGAAAAGAAGAGCTCGAATTCGCTTGGGATGCGATTGAGCGGCTACATCTGGATCCCCAACACCAAGGAATTGTACTTCGGGAACCGTTCGATCATCCGGCAATGAAAGGCATGGTGCGAGCGGGCCAAGTACGCTTCAGCGACGCGTCTTCTGCAGCAAAAATTCAAGCAGAACTTGTGGTGAACCAGCGATGGATTCCGTTTGAAAGTTTTACGGGATGGTTTGACCGCGGCCCGATGCTCGACGAATTTCGACG
>JANPLJ010001228.1:0-3272 GCA_031426475.1 Pirellulaceae bacterium
CCACGTTCTGGCGAACGTAGCTACGAGCAATGAATAATCCGGACTAACACCTAACTACTGACTACTTTTATGCACTCCTCATCCGTCATCTCCACTCAAAGCCTTTCAATGCGATTCCGCACTTGTGAAGCCCTAACGAACATCAACCTCGACGTTGCCCCAGGAACCGTCTTTGCGATTCTCGGTGAGAACGGCGCTGGGAAGACGACGCTTATCAAAATCTTGACCGGCTTTCTTCAGCCGACGTCAGGAGCTTGCCAGGTTTTAGGACTCGATCCGCGACGCGATGCGCTTGAGATACGTCGTCGGATCGGTTACGTGTCGGACTCGCCCGCGTTGTACGATTGGATGCATGTCGACGAGATCGGTTGGTTCACTTCTTCGTTTTACGAATGCAACTTTTTGGAGCGATATCGCGAGCTGATCAAGGATTTTGAACTCCCTGGCGATCGCAAGATTCGTCAGCTCAGCAAAGGCGGTCGAGCTAAGGTTGCGCTAGCGCTCGCCTTAGCGCATGATCCCGAGCTGTTGATTCTGGACGAGCCAACCTCGGGGCTCGATCCATTGGTACGTCGTGAGTTTCTTGAAAGCATGGTCGCACGAGCTGCGGCGGGACGCACGGTCTTCCTATCGAGCCATCAGATCGCCGAGATCGAACGCGTCGCAGACACCGTTGCGATCCTTCATCGTGGTTCATTCTCGATCGTCGATTCGTTGGCTGATTTGAAGGAGTCGGTTCATGAAGTCACGATCTCGCTGTCGGATCCTTTGGTAACGCTTCCGGTAGTCGAAGCCCCCGCACGTTTGTTACGAGAAGAAGTCGAAGGACGCCAGCGACGTTGGATCGTACAAGGTTGGACGCCGGAGTTGCTCGCTTCATTCCAAAAATTGGCGGGCGTTCTGAACGTCCGAGAGCGCCGAGCATCGCTCGACGAAATCTTTATCGCCTGCGTTCGAGGGACGGCAGATATTCAACAACCACTCGTTGAAGTTGGTCGGGAGTAAATCGCGTATGCAACTATCTCTTCCAATGAAGCGACTGTTATGGAAAGACGGACGGCAGATTTTGCCGTTGGTACTGCTGTTGGTTGGCGTCTCGATAGTCATCCATTCGCTGTTTGTTTTTTCATCGATGAACGACGGCGAACTCGACGATCTGATTCGCCACATGCTCATTGCGATTCCGATGTGTTACTCGATCGGAGCGGCAGCCGTATTGATCTCGCTCGAGAAGGAAAGCGGGCAGATGCTCTGGCTAAACGGGCTACCGATCCAGGGCCACCGCGTTGCGACGTCAAAGCTCGTAATCATCATTGCGGGCTGGGTCGTGGTATGGCTTGTTTCCTTCTTAGTCTATGAATCGATTCATGTTTTCTATTTAGGTCTAGCATTCGATTTCCCGCGTTACCCGTTTGACTTAATCGGATTCACGGGAGCGTTATGGGTATTCGTCTTTCAATCGTTCTTGCTGCTTTCAATCGGGCTGATGCTTTCTTGGCGATTGCAAACGACTTGGATTGCGTTGGCTGCCATCGCATTGGTTGAAATGATCCCGTTCCATTGTCTTGTCATCTATACTCTCTTTACATCGCATAATCGTGTGCTGCGAAGTGGAATGGTCCACGAAGTCTCAAGCATGCTTTTTGCGATGGCGTTCAGTTCTCTGTTTGGTTGGCTTGGATGGCGATTCGCAAACCAGTATTGGACGCGCGAAATATCGAGAACGCTTCAATGGGAACAATGGCTGGAACGCGTTCAATCATGGTTTCCAAGGTGGACTCGAACTGGAGTCGCAACGAAACATGCAAAACGCCTTACTCCCCGTTCGGCCCTTATTTGGCAAGCAGGGCAACAACACTTCGCAATCCTTGTCACGATGTTTGGTTTGTTATTTGTTGCAACGACGATGCTCGTGGTTTTGAACGACGGAAAGGAATTCCAGTTTGTTCCTTTGTTTACAATCATCATGGCATTTGTAGGCTGTTTCGTCGTGTCATGGGCCGGATGGCTGGTCTTCCGAACCGATCCGCAACGAAACTCCATTCGCTTTCAGGCGGAACGAGGATTGTCGCCGCAAACGCTTTGGTGGACCCAGCAATGTGTCCCGTTCTCATTTCTTTGCTTAATGGCTTTATTTATATTTGGAGTGATTCGTTTCGCTTGTCCGGCGATTCACGTCTGGACGTGGCTATCGATCGGCGTTTTACGGCAGTTCCAATTCCTTCTGCTGGTCTATGCGCTATCGCAATGGATATCGTTCGTCATCCCTAAACCTGTTTTCGCCGCAGTCATTGCGCCGCTCGTTGGAACGATTCTCGCAATCTACCTTTGGATCGAAGCTGGGTTTATTTATCCCAACGCTTGGATCGCTTTTCTATTGATTGCTCTCCCGCTGGCCGTTACACGTATCTTCTTTCGATCATGGATGGACGGTCAGCGAAGCTGGCGGTTTTGGGCACGGCAAGTTGGATGTTTTGCACTTCTGATTTGCTTGCCGCAACTCCAGCATCTATCCCCGCTCTGGGATCCAGTGATGCCATCCGAGGATCGCACAAAGCTGGCAGCGGAGGCTGCGACACTCGCTAAACAGCCACAAACTTCGGTAAAGTTATTAACATACGACAATTTGAAACAAGATCCTGATCGTGACTATGTCGAGCGAGTCCTTGCGAAACTCCGAGAGATGTTCGCTGATCAGAGTAGCAGAAAAGAATGGGAGTTTCCCGGTGAAACTTTGGCAATACTCATTGGCGATATTGTCGGTTCACGTATTCAGATACGAGAACTGGATAAACCGACTAAGTTTCAAAGTCTGACGGAAATTGCATCGGACGATCGTCCGCTAGAAACCGCAGCCACGAACGTGAAGCTCAGGGATCGCTACAACGAATCGCTTGATTTCCTATCAAAAATCGTTTCACTGTTGCGTCAGAGTTCCAAGATCGCCGACCAAGACCGATGTGATTGGCTTGAGATCTTCTTACTGAGAGAGTGTTTGCAGGAGGATTCAGCGTCATTGCTTGAGCCCGAATCGCACAACCGACTCGTTAGATTGCTATCCGACCAGGACGCCCGATATCACTCGCGACGGCGAGCGATCTTGTTGAGCTGGCATCGAGTTCAAGAAAACCCTCGCGAAATCACAACACCAACACTACTCGAGCGCAAGAAAAAGAAGGCCGATTATCAACCAACGATGGGCGGTTATTCACTTTACGAGAATGGACTTTGGAGGTGGAGGGGCAGGTTCTTCAATGCATTGATGTATAAAG
>JANPLJ010001229.1:0-1893 GCA_031426475.1 Pirellulaceae bacterium
TGGCTTCTAGATTGGCGGTCGATACCGAATCGAGCAAATCCGAGTATGGTTGTAAGATCTGGTCCTGATCGAGTTTGGAAATCGAACTATATTCGAATACCAAGTTCTGATCGTTCTCGGAAATCGGCTGCAATACTTCGCCTTGGCGGCTTGTATCTCCGTGGATATCGGTTTCATCGTCGAAGTCGGACCCGAACAGGTCGTCGAGAACGAGCGAAGGTTGGGACGCGTACAGGTTGTTCGGGGTCGGGTGATCAGCATCCGTAGTCACGGAATGGTTGGCCGGAGCCCAATCTTGGGAGGCGATCGGTTCAGGCGATGGTTCTGTGTAGGTTTCAGGTTCCGACGTTTCCTCGGCGACAAAGACTGGTTCGAGAGGAGCTGGCTCGAAGTCGACTGTTTCGGGAGGCGACGCTGGTTGAGGTGCAGATTCGAACGAATAGTCGAGCATGTCGTCGACATAGTCCTCAATCTCGCAGGTCTCAAATCGACGATCGCTCGGGCTCACAAAGTCGTCCCATGCATCGGAGTCGACGCTCGGTTCAGCCGTTGGTGCCGGCAAGGAATTGACGAGCGGTGCGACTCGGCTGAGCCCCATACCGGCTGACGGAATGGGAGATGCAACCGGGTTCTTAAAGGCGACATTTTCGGAAGCGAAGGATGTATCTTCATCGCTTTCGCTGAAGCGATGTGCCGTCGATGGCGAAGTCGACTCGATGACACTTGAATCATCGCTTGCAAAATCGTTTTCACCTTCGTCCGTCAGCGAACCATACTCGATCGAAGACTCATGATGATCAATTGGTATTCCGTTGTCGCTCCACGGAAGCGGGATCTGCTGGAGGCTTGACCAAGCGGATTCGACGGTAGCCGCTGAAACGGGCCGCTGTCGCAATTCAGAAGCCAATCGTAACGACTGGTCTGCCAACTGATCGATCAAACGCGGAATTCCGTCTGTTGCACGATGGACTAAACGCATTGCATCATCGGTGAACGTCGACTGGATGGTTGCTCCGCAGAGTTCGACCTTGTGAGTTAAGTAGCAAAGTGTCTCGTGTTGGTTAAGCGGTGCTAGATAACTTCGGCAGGCCAACCGCTGATTGAGCGACTCCAGTTGAGGATGGCCGAGCATCTCTTCCAAACGCAACGTTCCACATAACACCAAACGTACGCGTGGAACACCATCGCGAGCAAGATTGGTAATCAGTCGCAGTTCTTCCAGAAGTTTGATCGACAATGTCTGGGCTTCGTCGACGATCAGCACCAATCCATCGCTTGGATTCTCGTTCGATGGTTGCAGTCGATCGAGCAACGAAAGACGTAACTCACCCTCGCTCAAGTCCCGGTAGGGCATTCGAAGCTCGAAAAGTAAGCTTTGCAGCAGAGCTCGTCTTGAGCAGATTTGGGAGCTAGCAAGCAGGATAACCTCGAAGCTGCGTCGAAATACTTCGCCGATTCGCAGGCAAAGCATCGATTTCCCCAGCCCCGTTCCGCCCAAAATTGCAACGGGACCATCGCCACGCGTGATGGCTCTGGCACAACTCTGAAAAGCGGTTTCCTGGCTAGCAACAGGGCAATACCGATCCAGTGTTGGGACGGCCAAGAATGGACGTTTTTGCAGTCCAAAGAATGATTCGTGCATCCTGTTTGCTTCCGCGCCTAGAATTACTCGACATCGTAGGATGTCACGGTTCGACGAAAATGTCTATCCGTTGTCTTTCTTGTCGGCACGTCACAACCTTTATCTTCAGCAGACTCGCCCAAGAAGCACGCTTTCGACTGCCAGAATTGGCTAGCAATGAGTAAACTGGGAGCAGTCAAACCTGGAAAAGGGAAATAGGTACTGTGGATGGCTCAGCAAAGTTTTGTAGTTTCCGACCGTATTCCGGTACC
>JANPLJ010001230.1:0-1894 GCA_031426475.1 Pirellulaceae bacterium
CGAAAATGCTATCGATTCTCGATTTTTATCGTGCTAAGTACCGGCGATCAGCGAGAGGCGTCAAAATTCGCAATCGTTTAACCGCGTGCCCATCGGGCCGCGCGTTGAGGGCTCGTCGGACCTGCGGAAGTGATGCGGGGCTACCGCGTTGGTCGTTGCCCACGCGGTTAAACGAGTATATTAGAATGTTGTCTTTTGAATTCCCTTCTTTCGACAAGTTTTATCAACCATGATCAATGCCTATCTAAGTCCACGTCGTACTTTTTTGTCCAGCCTTGGTGCACTCGCGGCCGCTCCCCTTTTCGCGCGTGACTATGGTCCCGATGCGGCTCCCGTTCGATACCCCGAGCCAGATGTGATCGCGATCGATCCAAGCTTCGGAAAATATAAGATCGGGAACACACCGATCGAACGCCTCCATACTGGGATGTATTGGGCTGAGGGTCCCGCTTGGAGTGGCGTTGGTAGCTATCTCGTGTGGAGCGATATCCCGAACGACTTGCAATATCGATATCTGCCCGATGACAATCATGTCAGCGTCATCCATAAGCCAGCTGGATTTAGCAATGGGAATACGTTTGATCGCGAAGGGCGTCAAATATCGTTTGAACACGGCAACCGTCGAGTGGCCCGATATGAGCGAGACGGGACTGTGAACGTCTTGGCCGATAAGTATAGCGGCAAACCGTTCAACGCACCGAACGACGGAGTCGTGCATCCCGATGGCAGCGTTTGGTTCACGGACCCTGGCTACGGTAGTCTTGGGAACTACGAAGGCCATAAGGGCGAGCTTCAACTAAAAGAAGCGATCTATCATATCGATCCGTCCTCGACGAAAGTTACGATGGTTAGCGATGAGATCTTCAAACCCAACGGTCTGTGCTTCTCACCCGACTATAAGAAGCTCTACGCTGCCGATACGGGATCGTCACACTACCCGAACGCGCCGAAGAATATCAAGGTCTGGGATGTCGAAGGGAACAAGCTGACCAACGGACGAGAATTTACTTCGATGGCGATGGAAGTGAATGGAAAATCCGTCGCTGGACTGGCGGATGGGATTCGCTGCGACCAAGACGGCAATATCTGGGCAAGCGCCGGTTGGGTTGGCGAAGGTTACGACGGCGTCCACATCTTCTCGCCCGAAGGTAAACGGATCGGACAGATTATCTTGCCAGAGATCTGTAGCAACGTCTGCTTCGGTGGACCGCGAAGAAACCGACTCTTTATGACGGCCAGCCGAAGTCTGTACGCGGTTTACACCGAAGCGATTGGCGCGCATTGGTGCTGATGTGGCGCCTTTGCTTCAGACGAGGCGAGCTCGTCTGGGAGCCGATAATCAGGTGATTTACGACACTTCTCGCCGAACGCCACCGGAATGGACATTCTTATTCAATGAATCCCGCAGGCTTGCCCTGGGCTGTTAAAAATTCGGTATTGACAAGATGAAAACGCATATCCATTTCAAACGATAAATCTTCCGTGTTGACCTATTTCATCCCGAAGGGATTTCAGTGGCTGACACTGAAAGGGCACTGCTTTCAACATCTTTGCACGATCGGTTTCTAGCAATCCACCGGGAGATCGAGGCTCCTGCCGAGAGGCACGTTCGCACAAGAGGCCATCCACGGGAAACGAAAATCGGATTGTATATGCGATTCCAGCGTTGCTCCGCAGAAGCGTCGCACTCCCGGTGGATTTGCAAGCAAATAGAAAAGATGTTTACAGGGTTGCGTTGAAAGGGGCAAAGATTCTGCCTACGGTTATAAAGACTAAATGCGAATTCGAATAAATGTTCTTCTTACGAAACAAGGCCTTTGGTGACTTGCATGAAGACATCTTCCAGGTTCGGGTCCTTGTCGTAGAAAGATCGGATTTTGACTTTCGACGCCAT
>JANPLJ010001231.1:0-4576 GCA_031426475.1 Pirellulaceae bacterium
GATGGTCGTTCCCGATCGATCAAATTGTCGTCCAAGCGGATTTTCCATGCGCTAGGCTCAACAGTTGTACGCGCTTGTCCGCCAACGAATACGAAGGGATCATTCGTCCCGAGAATGAACCGATTAACGACAGCCCCTGGTTTGCATTTAAGATCACGGCGACCGAGCCACGCTCGCTTGTTTTTCGATTGCAGTGCCAAGGCGGTCAATTTCGTTATATTCCCAAGGTAAGCACCGATGGAGAGCATTGGATTCCGCTTCCGCGCGAAGCCTTCGAACAATCCGAGAACAACAAGGAGTCTGTTCTGAAATTGGAAGTCGGACCCGAGACGCTTTGGATTGCTGCGCAAGAGATCGTGTCCAAGGATGATTTGAACGCCTGGGCGCAGACGGTTGCTCGATTGCCATCCGTGACCATTTCCGAGTTTGGTGTTTCCGCCCAAGGCCAAGAGCTGATTCGTTTAGATCTTGGTAACCCTGACGCTCACTGGAAGATATCCATCATTGGCCGACAACATCCTCCCGAGACAACGGGATCCCTGGCGCTCATGCGCTTTGTTGAAGAGCTAGCCAGCGACTCAAAGTTAGCTCGCGAATTTCGCGAGCAATTTCATGTCGTGATCATGCCGCTTTTGAATCCCGACGGTGTCGATGGAGGGCACTGGCGGCACAATGTTGGTTTAGTCGATCTGAATCGAGATTGGGCAACCTTTGCGCAACCTGAAACGAAATCGGTAAGTGAGCAAATTGTTGCACTCCAGGACAAAGGGCGGTTATGCCTTCACCTGGATTTCCATTCGACACAGAAGGACGTTTTTTATACGCAACCGGATGACGAGCCCACTTTTCCACCCAATTTTACTCCGAAATGGCTCACAGCGTTGCAACAACGAGTACCTGAATACGCTGTGATTCGGGAAGCTTCCCCGAATCCGAAGCTCAACGTTTCGGCCAGTTGGGCTCATCGAACCTTTGGAGTGCCGGGAATTACCTATGAAATAGGCGATAACACCGACCGAGCACTTCTGAGACAGGTTGCTGCTTCAGCTGCTCATGAAATGATGAGCTTGCTTCTTGATATGATGTCGCATGAAGTTCCTGCCAAGTAGCCTTTCTGACAACGAGTATTCATTATGCCACTGCAGAGTATAAAACTTGCATTGCGAGTTCTAGCCGTCCTATCCGTTCTTTTCTTCTTTGAAGTCTTCACTATGCCCGCTGCTGTCCAAGGACAATCGACGTATCAACTGCCGCCGCAAGAAGTGATCGATATCGTCGATGCCCGGCCAGAGCCGTCTGTTTCGTTGAGTCCGGATGCCAATTGGATGGTGTTTATGGAACGAAACGCGATGCCCGATATCGCCGACTTGGCAAGACGCATGGTCGCGTTGGCTGGCATCCGAATCGATCCGGTCGCCAATGGTGGATTCCAAACGGATTTCTATCGTGGACTTTCACTTCGCGAACGTGATGGGACAACCGTCAAGTCCATCCCAGTCCCGGCGCCTGCTCGCATCGGTACTCTGCGTTGGTCGCATGATTCTCGATCGTTTGTCTTTACGAACGTCATGGAGCAAGGTACTCAACTTTGGTTGGTCCGTGTCGACGATGTGGATCAACCAAGACTCTTGACCAGTCAATTGTCGACTGTGCTGAGTTCATTCGAATGGATGTCTGACGGGAAACGCATTTTATGTCAATTGGTTCCGAAAACACGGGGCCCCGAGCCGGTTGCACCCAAAGCGCCGTTGGGGCCGAGTGTCCAAGAATCGTTCGGCAATACTTCTCCCATTCGCACCTACCAAGACTTGTTGGCGAATGACTATGACGAACGAATGTTTGAATACTACGCGACGTCTCAGATCGCGATCTTGGAGCCCAACGGTACTGTCACGTCGGTAGGCTCCGCAGGCTTCATCGATTCGGCCAATGTGTCACCGGATGGACAGCACTTATTGGTAACGACGCTCAAAAAGCCGTTCTCGTATTTGCTTACGGCCAGCTCTTTTCCTCGCACCATCGAAGTCTGGGACTTGACGGGTAAAGTTCTCCACCAAATCGCAGACGTTCCACTTGCCGAAAACATTCCGATCGAAGGCGTTCGCAAGGGGCCGCGATCGGTCCAATGGCGAGCTGGCTCGCCGGCGACACTCGTCTGGACCGAAGCCCTCGACGACGGTGATCCTCGCAAAAAGGTTTCGCATCGTGAGCAGATCAGGACATTGGCGAAACCCTTTACGGACTCACCTCGCGATCTGATTCGTTTGGAGCACCGTTACGCGGGAATCGCTTCGTTCGAAAAGGCATCTTGGTTGATGCTCACGGAGACCGATCGCGATCGGCGATGGGTTCGGTCATTGTTACATGATACCGAGCAACCCGACCAATCACCAAAGACAATTGTTGATCGAAGCATGCGCGATCGGTACGGCGATCCTGGTCGTATCGTGACGAAATTGGATAGCAGCGGCTTCGCGATGGCTCAGCAAACCGGAGATTGGATTTGGTTGGCTGGAACGGGTGCGAGCCCCGAAGGCAACTTGCCGTTCCTTGATCGCATGAATTTAGAAACGTTGGCTGTAGAACGGCTTTGGCGATGCTCGCCGGGTTCTTCCGAGAGCGTTGTTCGGGTGCTTTCGAAAAGCGAAACCAGCCAACCTCAATTCATCACGCATCGCGAATCACCGACCTCGCCGCCCAATATCTTTGTTCGAGATCTCGCAACAAGTACGGATCTAGCGCTTACGGATTTCAAGGATCCGACGCCTCAGATACGCGGAATCAAAAAGCAAATCATCAAATATCAACGCTCCGATGGAGTCCCACTTTCCGCAACGCTCTATTTACCCGCGAACTACGTCGAGGGGACTCGTTTGCCGCTGATCGTATGGGCTTATCCGTTGGAATTTAATGATGCCAGTACGGCTGGCCAAGTCTCTGCGGACCCCTCCGACTTTACCCGGATTGCTGGCTTGAGTCATTTGACTTTGTTGACGCAAGGCTACGCGATTATGGACAATGCCACGATGCCCGTCATCGGTGACCCAGAGACGATGAACGACACATTCGTTGAACAGATCGTTGGAGCAGCCAAAGCCGCGATCGACAAAGCAGTCGAGATGGGCGTCGCTGATGCGAATCGAGTCGGGGTAGGCGGCCATAGTTACGGAGCGTTCATGACGGCGAACTTGCTTGCGCATTCCAATCTGTTTCGCGCTGGCGTAGCTCGCAGCGGTGCTTACAATCGCACGTTGACTCCCTTTGGTTTTCAGTCCGAACGCCGGCCGTTATGGGAAGCCAAAGATGTATACGCGAATGTTTCGCCGTTCATGCATGCGGACAAGATCAAATCGCCATTGCTATTAATTCATGGTGAGAATGACAACAACTCGGGAACGTTTCCGATTCAGTCGCAGCGTATGTTTCAAGCGGTCAAAGGAAACGGCGGCAATGTGCGTTTGGTCGTGTTGCCGCATGAAAGCCATGGCTATCGAGCTCGCCAATCTGTGCTGCATACGCAACATGAAATGATCGCCTGGTGGAACCGTTTCGTTCGAGATGCAGAAGACTCTCAATAACCTTGAGTTCTTCGGCAATGCTTACCAAGCAGGACAAAGACGATGGAAAGCATGGCAGTCCACGACGTCCAGTTGCCTAATTGCGTAAACCATGTGCGACTTGCGATTAGCTCGGTTTTGGCAACGAATGCCGTCGGGGATTCAGCGTCGACGGATTTAGCGATTGCTCCCGAAGGCGCAACTACGCATGTAATCCCAGTTCCAGCGACTCGAACCAAGTATCGTCGATTTTCAATGGACCGCAATCGAGCCAGATGCAAGTGTTGCTCTAACGCGACTGGGTTCTCAAACGCTGAGGCATTGATGATGCATACCAAGACCTCGGCACCCGATGCGACGGTACTGCGCGAGACTTCGGCGATGATATCCTCGAAGCAGACAAGGATTCCGATTTTGGAGTTATCGGGCATACAGATCGGGTCGGCTTGCGTCCCTGGAATAATGTACTCGTTCAATTGAAACCAATCGTGCAACCATGCCCAGCGAAGCTCCCCCGGAACATATTCCCCCAACGGCATCAGGCGGCGTTTGTGATAATGCCCTAAAACGTTTCCATTGGAATCGATCACAAAGGCCGATTGATGTTGCGGGACGGTTTCGCTCGGCTTCCCATCAAAGCTTCGACCGCCGACAATCAACGGTTTGGGAAGTCCTAGGATGGGTACGACGTCTACCATCGGAGGCATAGAAGCGCTGCGGAATGCGTCTGCGTCGGCAAGTGTGGTGAGATCCGTCGAAATAGTCCCCAACGTTGATTCGGGCCAACAGATGACGTTGTATGGCTCGGTGAGGCAGTCCGTTGCCTTTCGCATCTTTTCAATCGAGTCGACATACGCGGGATCTTCTTGGATGGCTGCAATAGAATATAACGGACCGTGGCTTGACTTGTCCGACCATTCATTCAAACAAAATCGGCCGTAGACGAGGCAGGCGATTATCGCTGTGCATGTCAGAATGATTGCGCGGAAACTATTGGACTGTCTAGCACGTAACGAATC
>JANPLJ010001232.1:0-3093 GCA_031426475.1 Pirellulaceae bacterium
CCGCCTTGGCCAACTCGGAACCAATCTCTCGGGCTTGCTTGTAGTAGGGATGCGTTTCTGGAAAACGTGCCGAACCAAACACGGTTACGCACGGACCTACGAAATGGAGACGGCGAAAACCGCGGATTATTTCTCGGAAGATACGGAACGCCCGAAACAGTTCTTCGAGCCGACTATTCGGACCTTCCAGAAATCGCCGTTCTTCCGCTGCTGATTTCGTTTCGGAAGAACCAGGTGAAGTTAAGGTGTTTTCAGGGGAGATTGCAATCGTTTTCATGAAGGTGCGTCTGGGTCATCGAGGATTTGGCAGTAGCTTTCGTATCGGCGAACGTCGATGCGGTGGTCAGCGATCGCATCCTTCACTTTGCAGTCATTCTCGTGGAGATGCGTGCAATTTGGGAAACGGCACAACGATGCGAAGGGCCGAAGGTCGCGAAACAAGCCAGCGATTTCGGCAGGAGCGATGTCGTAAAGTTGGAACTGTCGAATGCCAGGCGTGTCGACGATCGAACCACCCATGCTCAACGGGAAGACTTCGGCGGTGGTCGTCGTATGCTTGCCTTTTTGGTTCTCGTTGCTAACCGCTTGTACGCGCTGGTTCAGGCCCGGTTCGATCAAGTTGAGGATCGATGACTTGCCGACACCGCTTTGCCCTACGATCACACTTTGTCGATTCTGGAGCAGTTCGCGAAACGCATTCATTCCCCAGCCTTCCGACGCGCTGACCATTAGGATGCGGTATCCCATCTGAGCATAGGATCCGATCAAAGGCTGAAGGGAAGAAGGGTCGATGAGATCGCACTTGTTGACGACGATGCATGCATCGAGCTGGTTCTGTTCAGCCGTGATAAGAAAGCGATCGATGAGATTCGGTTTGATTGTGGGTTGAGCGGCACTTGTGACAATCAGAATTTGATCGACATTGGCGACCAAGACGTGTCGTCGATTGCGACTGGTTCGCGAAAGCGTTCCGGTGCGAGGTTCAATGCGGAGAATCAAACCTTGATTCGTGCCTTCAGGACGAAAACTGACTCGATCACCAGCGACGACTACATGCCGCTGGTCGGTAGCCATATTCTTGAGAATACGACGAACGGCACAGCGAAAGATCTGACGATCCGTCGTTTGAACAATGCACTCGAGTCCATGTACTCGCAAAACGAGGCCTTGTAAGGAATCCGACGAGTTAACGCTGAGTTCTACCTGTCCCAGCGCGTCTCCGTTTCCGACGGCGGAAGTTTCCCCGACGACGGTTCGCCGACGCGTCGATTCACCCTTACCACTGAGTCGTTCTTGCGAAACCGTATCGATATCCTCGGCAGAGTCGCGATAGTTTCGTGTAAGATCGGCATCTTCGCGAGTCTTTGCCTGGTGACTCTTGCGAAATTCGATGCGAATGCGATTGGGTTTGCGTTTCGGCATTGCTTATTCGGACGAGCGCTCTTCGATCACGAATCCCCAAGAGTTTGCTACGAGATTACGTTTCATCATATATAAAACATGACTTCATTGGCTTCGGTGGCTTGTTGGACAAGTTGATCCAGTCGAATCTCTCGAAGCTTGTTGCAATTTGCTGCTTCGAGGTCATCCCAGATCCGTTCGAGCACTCGGTTGACCGGCGTGATTGGAGTCTTAGGTGGATTCGTCGTTCGCGGCGAAACCGCGTCGATGATTTCTCCCAAACTAATCATAGACGACGGTCGTTGCAGTCGATAGCCGCCGGCCGAACCTCGACTGCTCGTCACCAATCCAGCAACCTTAAGCTGTTGCAGGATTTGTGTGAGAAAAGGGAACGGGACTTGATGCATTTCTGCGATCCCACGCAACGATACCGGCTGCGTCTCGTCTTCGCGAATAGCCAATTCAAGCATCGCGACAGCGGCGTAATGGGATCGAGCGAGTAAATGCATAATGCCAAGCTAGTCTTGAGTATGAAGTCCACATTCGGTTTTTGCTGTCCCGCTCCACCGTCCAGCACGCTCGTCTTCACCCAGTGAAACCGACCTCGTACATGGCCAACATCCGATACTGGTATACCCTGTATCGTGCAACGGGTTGTACGGAATGTCTTCGCTAGAGATCAAACCCCAGACTTGTTTCTTGGTCCAGTTCGCGAGTGGACTCACCTTTACCAGTTGAAACTTTTTGTCCCAGCCAACGATCGGTGCTACAGCACGGTCCGGGCTCTGATCGCGGCGAATCGCGCTAGCCCAAGCGTGCATCCCCCGCGCTGCATCAAAAAGGACGGCAATTTTACGGTCCGCACAGCAGCGGTTCGGCTCAGCTTTGTAAACGGGCCCGCCGTTAATCCGCTCGTATTCTTCAACACTCAGCACCGGACGCTTGAGTTCGACTTCGATTCCGTATCGTTCTTTGATCTTTTCTCGTAGTGCAAGCGTCTCGGGAAACTGATAGCCAGTGTCCAGATTGAAGATCGGAGTTGTTGGCGAAATCTTCGACAACATGTGAATGATGGTCATCCCTTCCGGACCGAAAGCCGTCGCCATCGTAAATCGCTTGCCAAACCGCTCGACAGCCCATCGAAGTATCTCTTGAGGCGTAGCAGATTCGAGACGTGCGCTTACCGATGCTAACTCGTCAAGCAACTCTTGAGTCGGAACGAGCGGCGAATCAGCATCCAAAACGAGCTCCCGACGACTGTTGCTGGTGGCTGAATCGCTTGTGAGGTTCGTCATTGTGAACAACTCCTGGTTCTCGCAAACAGGCTGACGCTGCTGCTATTTACTATTATCTGACGCCATATAGTACAATCTTGATCGAAATAGTAAAGATTGATTCTGGGAAGACGGTAGGCGGGCATTGTTCTTGAAATAGCTAAAAAATCGAACTCCTCGCTGATCGCCAGCATCTGGTTCCCAGGCTCCGGCCTGGGAACCCAAGGAAGTGCAGGCTCTGCCTGCTGCCGCGTCGCTCGATCCACTACGTCGCGTGAGGCAGAGCCTCCAAGACAGTGCGTTCCCAGGCAGGAGCCTGGGAACGAGCGTCCACTCACTGGCGATCAGCGAACTTCGCCGTCTGGTCCCCAGGCTTATTGCTATAGTCCCTGCCCTAAAGTTCTCAAATTGTCGATCG
>JANPLJ010001233.1:0-8089 GCA_031426475.1 Pirellulaceae bacterium
TATTTGTTCTCGGTTGGGAACGATCGGCCATTCACCATCGAGTCGAACAACGCGTACGACAGATGTTCGACGACGGTCTGGTATCCGAGGTTCAGGGGCTTCTCGATCGCTATTCCCAGCTTGGGCGGACCGCCATGCAAGCTGTCGGCTACAAAGAACCGATCGATTATCTCCAAGGAAAGAAGACCTTGGCTGAAACGCTCGAACTAGTCATCATCCATACCCGTCAGTTCGTACGGCGCCAGGAAATTTGGTTCCGCTCGCTCCCGGAGATTCGTCGCATACCGATTTTGGATGAGGCAGATTTGACCAACGCAAGCGAACGAATCCTCGCGAGCGCTGTCTAACTGGACGGTCCTTCCTTTTGTAGCCGAAGTCGTCAGACTTCGGAGGAATAGACGTAGACGTCGTAATTCGAGCCTTCATCCGAATTCTGACGAATCCCGCTACGGAAGTAAATGAAAAGCTCAGGGATCTAGATTATTCAGGAATATTCAGAACGAATCGAACTCGCTTATGCTGCCGATCGATATCGCTTGCGCCGAGTTCTGCAACGTATCGAACGCATGCCCGAGTCGGCGCCTCGCCGGGCAGTCGATTTCGCGAGATGGGAAGCTTCGCTTGCGCAGTCGATCGAACGGCGATCAGCTCGCGATGCGATCAAGCTGAACTTTGACTATGACTCCGAGCTCCCTATTACGGCGCATCGTGAATCCTTGATCGAATTGATTCGCAATCGCCAAGTCCTGGTGGTATGCGGAGAAACCGGTTCCGGCAAGAGCACGCAGCTTCCCAAGATTTGTCTGGAAGCAGGCTTTGGACGAGGGGCGATGATTGGTCATACGCAGCCTCGTCGACTTGCGGCGAGATCGATCGCGGCGAGGCTTAAAGAAGAAATTGGTCATGCAGTCGCAGCCGAACAAATTGTTGGATTCAAGATTCGCTTTACCGATGCGACGGCGCCGACCACGCTCGTCAAGCTGATGACCGATGGAGTCTTGCTGGCCGAGCTGTCTCGGGATCGATTTCTGGACGCTTACGAAGTGTTGATCATCGATGAAGCTCATGAGCGATCGTTAAACATCGATCTCATCCTCGCATACCTTCATCGCTTGCTACCCAAGCGCCCTGACCTGCGGCTGATCATTACCAGCGCTACAATTGATGCCGATAAATTCGCGGCTCATTTCAGCGATGCACTAGGTCCCGCACCGATTGTGACGGTTTCTGGCCGAACCTACGAAGTGGATATTCGATACCTGGGGGCCGAGAGTTCAAGGCCCGCGACGGGCGCCGACAGCTCAAGAGTTGGAAAAGACGATAGTTACATAAATTCTGATGATCGCTTTCTGCAAGCGGTCGATCAACTTTTATCTGAGATGCGAGGTGACATCCTCAGTTTCTTTCCAAGCGAACGCGATATTCGGTGGGCACATAAACTTTTGCGCGGCCATCTCACATCGCGAGGATTGGGAAATCGTGTCGATGTTCTTCCGTTGTACTCGCGACTCACCGAAGCAGAACAGCAACGAGTATTCGCACCCCACAAAGAGCGCCGCATCATCCTTGCGACGAATGTCGCGGAATCGAGTTTAACCGTTCCTGGAATCTATTCGGTAATAGACCTCGGTACGGCCCGTATCAGTCGCTATGCGCCGAGAAGTAAAGTCCAGCGTCTACCGATTGAACCGATCTCGCAGGCTTCGGCAAATCAACGCGCGGGTCGCTGCGGTCGATTGGCACCCGGTGTTTGTATTCGACTCTATGACGAAAGCGATTTTCTGGCACGATCGGCATACACGACCCCCGAGATTCGTCGGACTGATCTTGCTGCCGCCATTCTTCAAACGGAGCTGCTCAAGATCGGTCCACTCGATTCAATGCCGCTCTTGGATCCACCGCGACCGGAAATGATTCGTGATGGTATGGCTACCCTGCAGGAAATTGGAGCCATCGACGACGAAAGCCGAATGACCGAGATTGGTCGGAAACTTGGTCGCTGGCCAGTGGGTCCACGAGTGGGTCGCATGTTGATCGAAGCTGATAGGAATGGATGTCTCGCCGACGTCTTGATCATCGCTGCTGCCCTCGAAGCGCAGGATGTGCGGCTTCGGCCACCGGAAAGGCAAGGTGAAGCAGATGCTGCGCACGAGAAGTTTCTCGACCCTCAAAGCGACTTTGTTAGTTTCCTTCGCATTTGGGATTTCTACCATCGTCTGAAAGAAGATCTTGGTCGAAGCCGTCTCGAAAAGGCCTGTCGCGAAAACTACCTCTCTGTCCCAAGGCTTCGCGAGTGGTCGGACATGCATCGACAACTCTTGCAGTTGACCCGAGATGTCGGATTGCGAGTTGGGACACGGAAGCTCTCTCCCGAAGCAATCTCCGCAGAATCCGATCGATCGAAACGATCGCCGCAAGATGCCAAACAAAGGAACAATCCCGCTTCGTCGAATGAACGCATCGAATACCCTTCCGGTTATGACGCTGTCCATCAAAGTCTGTTGTCAGGTTTGCTATCCGGCATCGCATTTCTCGACGATGCCAAGAAGTACAAAGGCGTCGGCGGAATGGAATTACAGCTTTGGCCCGGTTCGGGACTTCGCTCGAAACGGCCGCGTTGGATCGTCGCCGCTGAAATTGTCGAGACTCAACAACGTTATGCTCGAATCGCTGCGACGATCGAGTCCGACTGGATCGAATCGTTGGCCGCGGGATTGCTCAAGAGACATTACGAATCCCCGCATTTCAGCCGCAAGGCAGGCGGTGCAATGGTTTACGAGCGCGCAACGTTGTTCGGATTGCCGGTAATCGCAAGACGTCCCGTGCCGCTGGCACCCATCGATCCAGGTCAGGCAAGACGCATTCTCATCGATGCGGGCCTAGTCGAACAACAGTTGGTTTCGCGCGCCGCTAGCTACCAACACAACGTCCGTTTGCTCGACGAAGTTCAGGCGTGGGCTGCCAAGACGCGACGTCGCGATCTAGTTGTCGATGCCTACTTTCTGCAGCAGTTCTACGAAGCTCGATTGCCAGCGACGGTTGTCGATCGGGTTTCGCTCGAAAAAGCGGATCGTGAACCGAACAACATGAAGTTGACCTGGGACGAGTTGGTCGCTTCGTTTGATCGCAAGGACGCACAGCAGTCGTTTCCCGAACAACTTGCGATCGGCTCAACCGAGCTACCCCTCGAGTATCGCTTTACACCTGGGACCGATGACGACGGTGTCACGATTCGAGTGCCTGAGTCGGCCGTCGCAAATCTATCTGAAGACCGACTCGGTTGGCTCGTACCGGGTCTACTGGAAGAAAAAGTAGCGAGTCTGATCAAAACACTGCCAAAACAAATTCGAAGGAATCTGGTGCCTGCTCCAGCGATCGCAGCCAAAGCGATGGAACGGCTTGCGGAATTTCGTGCCAAGCAAGCTCCGTTTTGGCCGTCTCTTTGCAGTGTCCTAGGGCAAATTGCGGGTGAGCGAATCCAAGCATCGGATTTTGAACTTGATCGATTGGACCCGCATCTCAAAATTCGCTTGGAAATTGTCGATCAAGCAGGCAAGGTCGTACAAGCGACACGCGAACTCAACCCTAAGTCGTCCACCGGTGCTAAGGTTTCGACGGCTTCCAGCACGATTACCCCCGAGACGCGTCCGGATTGGTATCGTGATCAGATGACAACGTTCGAAATCGATGCCGTGCCTCGATCGATTATTGTCAGCCAGCAAGGGCTGCGTTTGGAGCGGCATGTTGGACTGGTCGATCGCGGAACATTTGTACGACCAGAACTATTCGATGACCCGAAGCAAGCCGACGCTGCGATGTTCGGCGGCCTGCTTCGATTGTTTGCGCTTGCAGATCATCGGGAATTGCGCTCGCAAATTTCCCATCTGCCGCAGTACAAGGATTGCCAACTCTGGTTAGCTGATCGTTTGGGGAGCGATCGATTGCGAAAGGATCTCGAGGATCTGATTGCGAAGCTAGCTTTCCTGGCGGAAGACTCATCAAACGTAAGCGCAGGAGGAATTTGGAGTCGAAGTGAATTCGAAGCTCGACGAATCGATCGCGTTCGAAGAATATCGATGGCCTCAGCTGAAGTTGGAAAATGGCTACCCAAGTTCGGACAAAGCTATCATGCGCTGCGACTCGCGATGCAATCGACGGCGCCTGCCTGGAAAAAGAACGTCGACGATGCGAGTCAGCAGCTAGATCGTTTTTTCTCGTCCAAGTTTATGGTCTATACTCCCTGGTCTTGGCTTAAAGAATTTCCCCGCTATCTATGCGCCATTCAGCATCGGATTGGGCGTCTGAAAACGGCTGGCGTAGCTAACGATACCCTGCAAATGGAGAAGGTTCGTGCCTACGAGATCGATCTTCAGAAGCGACTCGATGGCCAAACATATTCGGTATGTCGAGTCAAGAACGACGACGCTAGCGAAACGCTTTGGCCCATGGGAAAGCTTGCGGAATACCGCTGGATGATCGAAGAGTATCGAGTCTCGTTGTTTGCACAACAGCTCGGCACCCGTGTGAGCATTTCGCCAAAACGCCTCGACAAGCTGCGAGAAGAATGTGACGGAATAGGTTAACAGCGTTGCGGATCGCCCGAGCTGAACTTGATTTGGCAATGATCCCCAATCGGATTAGCCCGATTGTAGGGAAATTGCAGCCCAAGACGAACCTTACGGCGACCAACGGAAATGATACCACAGAACTTTTTCGATTTTCGAGGTCAACCTGACTATACTGTTCCGATTGCCAGGCATTTAATCTGTCCCTCCGTTTTGAGAGCTTCATCATGGTTTCCGTCCGAGAGTTTGTCGCAAAACACCGGTCGTTTACTTCACGCCATCTTATTGAATTGGCTGCGATACTGATCGCGGTCCAAGCGATCTGTAGTCCCAAGCTGGGCGCTCAAATTGCCAACGAAACGCCGGTGGCGCAGCAGCATTTTCAACTTCAACCAGGACAAGCGATCGATTTCAAGAACTTACCAGAAGACGTTTTGAATTGCGATGAATGCCGCCGTCGTCTTGGCTTGCCGCCACTTCCACAACCGATCATCGAATCGAAGGTTGAAACGGGCAAGCCGCTCGAGACGCGATCGATTGTCAATGCGATGAAGGTGGCACAAAAGCCCGAAGAGGTCACAAAAACAGATCCCCAAGTCGAGGCGAAGAAAGTCGAAGTCGCTACGACGACACCGACACTGAAACAATTGGGAAAACCGGAGGACGAATCGTCTGCGAAACGGTCAACACCAGATGCTCATCGAATGGAAGGCGTTCTAACGTCGCCTGCCACACAACGGATCGAGATCGAAATTCTGAAGCGCCAGCTTCAGGAACGCGATGCGCATCTCAAGCAGTTTAGTGATATGCAATCGAAGGTCGAGGAACGCATCGATCAATTGGTTCGAATGAATGAAGAACTTGCAAAGAAAGATGCGGGACGACAGGCTGAGATCGATCGCCTTCAAAAGTCTTCCGAACAGGCTCTTCAGTCTCGAGAACTAGAACTCTCGAATCTTCGAGCCGATCTTGCAAGTGTCCGAGCGGACGCCAATGAGAAGTCGAAGCGACTAAACGATCAGCTTATTGAAGTAGAGAGCAAAAAATCCAAGGAGCTTGCCAAACTAAATAGCGAATTGATTGAAGCCAAGCAGGCTCGAATCGATGCAGTTGCCAATCTACGCAAAGAGTTTGCTGCTGCACAAGAATCGGCGGCAAAAGAAATTGTGCAATCGAACGCGGAACAGGCGAAGACGGTCGAATCGCAACGAACAACGATTCGCAAACTGGAAGAGCAATTAGCCAACGCTGAAAAAGTTCAACGGGAGGATGCGGAGCGACTTGGAAAACTTCGCGAGGATTTGAAGGCCGCGTTTGCAGAGCGAACGAAAGCTGTAAACGAGCTCGCAAAGCGATCGAAGAAAGAGAAAACGGACGAACTTCAAAAATCCAAGTCGACCGAATCGGCGAAACCGTCACCGGCTGCTTCTCAACCGAAAGCCGATGATTCAGCAAAAGTTCCAGCGATAGTGAAACCCAGCGAACCAGCCAAGACGACTACACCGACTGAGCAGCCGGCCGCCAATCCCGAAACGAATTCAATTCCAATTGAAAACGAACCGCCTAAGAAGCGTCGCGCATTCTAGAGAAGTCGAAGTTTTACGTGGTTGGCGGATGTGAACCCAAATAAAAAATCTCCCGGAAGCGAACGAGTCCCAGGGGGGCGAGGACTTTGGGCTAGTTTCCGGGAGATAATGAGCTTCATTCTCAATCGCGATTCGTTGGACGGAAAACGGGTTACTTTTGAGCAACTTCATCCGACCTGCGATGCCCGAAGTTTAGGCTCATCTCGATTCGCACGTCAACCTCGATCTCAAAAGGTTTTTAGCGATTATTTGCGAAGATTTGCTGCCAAGAGCAGCGGTATTTGAGAAAGTTGCTCCAATAAAGTCGTTTCGGCTTCCGGCGAATCGCCCTTCCGTAACCTACCAACCAATCGCCAGCTCGATTCGGTCAGAGCCGAAGCTACATTCTCAAACCAACCCGTACAGGAATCCCACTCATGAAACGCCGACACTTCCTCGAATCAACGATCGTCGCATCCATCGCAGCATCCGTTTCCGCGTCAATCTGTGCGGTTGAAAAACCCGCGCCGCGAATCTTGTTGCGTTCATCGTGGCAAACGGTGAACATCGGAGACATCGCCCACACGCCCGGCGTGCTCGCGATTTTGGAAAAACAATTCCCGGAAGCCGAAATTCGGCTCTGGCCGAGCAACGTCGGAAACGGTGTCGAGGAAATGCTGCGGACACGTTTTCCGAAAGTGCAAATCGTGAAAGACTCTGGAGATCTGAAGGCCGCATTCGCTGAATGTGATTTTCTTTTACATGGCTCCGGCCCGTCGCTTGTTGCTGAGAAAGATGTCGTGCGATGGAGCAAGGAAACAGCGAAGCCATACGGCATCTTTGGGATTACGTTTTCGATGACCAATTCGACCGCGACGAAGCCAACCAATGACGGCGCGATTGCAAACACTCTTGAGGTTCTTAGCGGAGCGAAGTTCGTCTACTTCCGCGACTCTGTATCCTTGGAATTGGCGAAATCGAAAGGTTGTACGTGCCCATTCATGGCGTTTGGACCGGACGGTGCATTCGCGACTGATCTCCGCGACGACGCCAAGGCCGAAACGTTCCTCGAAGCAAACGGTCTCGAGAATGGAAAGTTCCTCTGCTGCATCCCACGATTACGTTACACGCCGTATTGGACGATTCCTGCAAAGAACGCTGCAATCGATGAGAAAAAGCATGCGCGAAACGAAGAGATGAAGGAGCACGACTGCAAGCCGCTTCGCGATGCAATTATCGCCATCGTAAAAAATACCGACCTCAAGATTCTGCTCTGCCCGGAGGACGAGACGCAAATGGCAGTCGCCAAGGAGATGCTCTTCGACAAGCTACCTGACGACGTCCGCGCCCGCTGTGTGTGGCGAGAGAACTACTGGCTCACCGCCGAAGCGCTGAGCACCTATCGCCGTAGCGCTGGACTCTTCGGCCACGAGATGCATAGCCCCATCATGTGTATCGGCAACGGCATCCCGGCCATCGTCTGCCGCTGGGCCGAACAAACCAGTAAGGGGATCATGTGGCGGGATATTGGCCTGGGTGATTGGCTATTCGACTTCGATAACGAGGAAGAAGTGAAAGCGATGCCGGCGGTGGTATTAGCGATGGCAAAAGATCCTGCTGCAGCGAAAGCCAAAGCGGCGAAAGGACGCGAGTTTGTCGAACAACGTCAGCGCGAAATGGTTGCCGTGTTGCGAAAGAATGCGTCTCAATAACGCATCGCGTCTATTTCGACGTTTCAATAGGCAGCCGATATCCGGCTAACCGGCATTTTTGGGTTCTTCCAGGGTTTGGCGATAGCCTAGTTCTCGAATGACTTGAAGCATCTCATCGGTCGTAATGTATCGGCGGCGATGCTGGACTTTATACGCGTCGATCGCTTCAGCCAATTCACGTCCTTCTTCGGTTAAATCGCGATAGGAATTTCCGAACTGCCGACGCTCGATCCCTCGATCATTGCCG
>JANPLJ010001234.1:0-2215 GCA_031426475.1 Pirellulaceae bacterium
TCGCACAATACCTATCGCACAGCTTGGTACCTGGGTTTGCTTTCAACGATTGCGGGAATCGGGTTGGTTGGCGGCGTGTTGCGAGCAGTTCACCGGCGACGCGTGACAGCGGAACGCGACGCAGAGATTATTCGTGAAGAGCGAGCGCGATTGCAAAGTGCCTTGGCCGATCGAGGCCTATTTGAAAGAAGAAGTCGCCAACTTGATCAGCACATTCGATTATTCGTAGACCAAATTCAAGATTACGCCATCTTCACGATGGATACCGAGTGTCGCGCCACCAGTTGGAACATGGGAGTCTCCAAAGTCCTGGGCTTTGAAGAGGATGAGTTTATTGGAAAAGATGTACGACCCCTTATTTTTACGCCGGAAGCCAATGCAAGCGGCGTCACTGCGAATGAATTCTCTTTGGCGGCCGAACGAGGTTCGGCTAGTGACGATCGCTGGATGATGCGGAAAGGAGCAGTTCGATTTTGGGCGGCTGGCATTACATCTTCCATTCGCGACGAACACAATCAATTGATCGGCTTTAGCAAGGTCATGCGCGACATGACAGTGGAAAAGCAGAGCGGTGATGAACTGAGCCGACTCGCGATGGAATTGTCTGAAGAATCAAGACGGAAGAATGAATTTCTGGCTACTCTGGCACACGAACTTCGAAATCCTTTGTCACCGATTAAGAATGCTGTCCAGTTGATGGAGATGATGCAATTGGATGGCGAAGTCGATGACTTGCGTAGTACCATGGCGCGTCAAGTAGACCAGTTGGTGCGTCTGATCGACGACTTGATGGATATTTCACGAATTGGACGTGGCAAGCTCGATCTTAAAAGTGAATTGATTCGTATCGATACAATCGTCAACGCCGCGGTAGAAGCTTCTTCACCGTTAATTCAAAACAATCATCAAGAATTAGTCGTACACATCGAGGAGCCAAACCTAGCGGTCGAGGCGGATCCTGCGCGAATGACTCAGATCATTTGCAATCTTCTGAACAACGCTTCGAAATATAGCGAAGCAAATTGCAAGATTTGGCTGTCGGTAACGCGTCAAAACGGCAACGTAGAGATTCGAGTCAAGGATAATGGAAGTGGAATCTCTCAACATCGACTGGAAGAGATCTTTGACATGTACTCGCAGTTGGGTGATTCTACGGAACGTGGAAACGCCGGACTAGGAATTGGTCTGGCGCTAGTCCGAACACTTGTCGAATTGCATGGAGGAACAGTGACAGCCCATAGCGAAGGCGTCGGACAGGGAAGCGAGTTTGTTGTCAAGATTCCGGCAGCTTTGGAAGTCGCGAAAGTGGAAACTGTCGTCGCTGTGCCTGTTTCTCATGTGCCCGATCGATCTTATCGTGTCTTAGTCGTTGAAGATATACGTGCGCTGGCGTTGGTTCTATCGCGACTGCTCTCCAAGATGGGTCACCGGGTAGAAATGGTAGAGAATGGTCAAGAAGCCATCGAGAAGCTAAAGACATTTGAGGCAGAAGTCATCTTTTCGGATATTTCGATGCCGATCATGACGGGCTATGAACTGGCGAGATATCTTCGCGCGAATGATGCGACTTCAAAGATTCGACTGGTTGCAATGACTGGCTATGGTCAATTGTCCGATCGAGAAAAAGCATTTGCAGCCGGTTTTGATGAGCACATGACGAAACCCGTCGACGTTCAGCGTTTAAGGGAGTTTTTCTATGGACTCGAGAACGCTTAAGAGAGCGTGGTAGTAGCCACCGTCGCCAAGACGGATGGTGAAACCTCAGAGCTTTGTTTCAACGAAAGTGGGGGTTCAATTAAGCTTGTACGACGGACTTCCAGTCCGTCGATGAGATCCTCGGCAAGTTGACTATCGCCACAAGCCAATCTACTGAACCACAATCGGGAGGGCGACGCCACCGCTCTAAACATCTTTGGGTTGCCAAATGCCTTAAAAACCGCTTGGAGAGCGAGGCGAGCAATGCTCCTGCCGAGCTGGAACTGCCAAGGTTCGGCAGGAGCACCACCCTTTTTTGTACTTCACAAGCATTTTGAATCGGTTCATTGACATGGTAACGCTCCAAATTGAGCTCCGAAGTCCCAACGGGACGGCGCTACCGTGGTCTGATGAAAATGTTGTATAGCCAAGTAGGGACAACCTACGAGAAACCGTCCTCCCCCTCGCCCCGTTTCGGGGAGAGGGGGTCGGGGGCTGGGCTGATGAAAATCTTAAAGAA